>JBFKKF010000009.1:0-16359 GCA_041631355.1 Bacteriovoracaceae bacterium
CCTTTTCTTTATCATTTAGATCATCTAGAGAAACAATATTATTTTGATTGAAAAACCACTCCATTGACTCTAAGTCTCTCTTTGATGATTTTTTAATAATTGTCTTTTTATCTAAAAAGAATAATGGAGGCTCGACTTGAACATCAACAAAATAGCTTATTTCTTTATTTACCTTACTCATGACCAATAAAGTCTCTTGGGAAGGTCTTATGGTAGGACCAGAGAACCAAGCAACTATAGCTGGCACAAACATTATCATAGATAGCAAAGTCTTAAATATAGCATTTTTCAGCCATACATCGGGATTGTTTTTATACTCCATAACACCGTTAATGATAAAGACCAGAACTAAACAAATCATTGCAACTATAACAAACAAATCAATCCCCTTTACCTGTAAAACTGCAACACACATCCAAAGCCTATATCTATGACTAAAACAATTAACAATGCTATAAAGACGCTAACGAAAACAGCTCTAATAAGTTTATATTCCTATAATAATATCTCGAATTGTCTTTGCAAACCAATAACCAACACAAGACTTAGTTGGCACCTTCCAAAGATTAAATAAGTCAGCAATCTTCTGAAGCTCAGTCCTTGCTCTCTCAGTCTTTCAATTTTTCTGACTAATACTTTATCAACATTAGGCTTTTGTTGAATTATATCAATTCCGGTCCGGCCTCACATAATTTTTTCCTCACTAAACTTTTGTGACATCCTAACTCTCTAGAAATTCGTCTAAGTAAATAGTTTTTTTGACGTATAAATCAGTGAGGTAACTCACATTATCCCAAGGTTTTGGAGGTGATAATTTAATAATTTCATAAACTTCGTGACTGAGGAAAATCTTTTCAATTAACGCCAAGGATAGACCACCATTCTCTACTTGAACTAGCGTCCAGTGGTTATGGTTATCGAAAATTCTTATTAAGAACATCCAAGGCATCTTCCTTAGTTATCACATCACCTACGACTTGCTTAACTTCCTTAGCTGAAAGTTGCTCAAGCGCTTCATAGACCGCATCGAAGTCTGCTCTTGGTGTACCACTTAAAGGCTTACTCTCTTCTTTTAAAACTTGAGCTAAACGAAGTACATCTTTTAGATGTTTGAGTATTTTCTTCTTATCATCATCTCTTTCTTTGAGTTCTCTAAATGCACGTGCTTTCAGGCAAATATTTGCGTATGGATTAATGATAGAATAGCCCGCTTCACTCTTTACAGAATTATTCTTGATTAATTCAAAGTATTCATCATCTAATAAGATTGCTGATAATTTCGCTTCATTCGTATTCTCAACAGGGATTATATATTGGCCAATCATAAGTTCAATTTCGCTATCAACTTTAGCGAAAATTTCAATTATTTCAGGAAAAGATTTATCTTCAGGCTTTGAGAAACGATAGTACCTTGGAGTACCGTCTGTTCTTTCATTGATCTCGTATTTACCTAAAGTAATATATTCCGTTATTTTTTTATTTAAGTTTGATGAATCATTTGTAAGTAAAACCATATCGATATCTTTAGTAAGTCTAAACTCTAATCCTTCATCTTCGAGATACGCAGATGCGGCACCACCACCAATAATAACGTAATTTTCTTCAAAATTTTTGAAGAAATCTGAAAAATGTTGCAGTCCTCTTGGTAAGCTCATAATTTACTAAACCCTTAAATTATATTTAGAAAGCATTTGCTCAATACTTAACTGAACCCTCTCATCGTTCTCATCTCGAAGTAGAAAATAAAGCTCAATGGGATTTAAATATTTATTATCTACTGCAAATAAGCTTGCTGGCTCTTTAAAAACATCAAACATATATAGAGGATCACCAAAGTCACCTACCAAAGTTCCATTATCCTCTATGGCCTTAAGCTCTTTATTTGTTAAAGCAATGTATTTCATCTTCGGCCTAGCCAGATCAGAGTAATGAGCGAGTGCAGTCTCACCAGATACAATATGGTTAATATTATCCATATAGTAACCTTTTACCATTTTATGAAAACGTTTAACCTTTTGATCTTTTAATTGTTCCCAAACCTTTGCCCTATCTTTGAATCTGACGAGCCTATTGGGACCACTACCTTTAACATCTAGATAACTAAGATTTACTAATTGCTTCACGGCTTGAGATAGTTTTGATTTTGCACATTTATAATTATTGTAATCAAGAATTTCGCCGAGTTGTTTTAAATTAAAACCTTCTTGCACAATAAAACCTGTTAAATACCCAGCTAATAGCTTTAATTCAAAAGGACTAATTTCATTATCAATATCCTCATTTCGTACTTCTTTTGGTTTCTTGTAATCAAAAAGTTTTAGGCCAAGCATGGGTGCAAAGATAGACTTATTCTTATAAACAAATGGAACATTATTTTTTACAAAAAGTGAGCGAAACCTAGGATTAATATCGTCTGCAATTAAAAGTGTAGTATCACCTAAGCGTTTTCCAATTTGTTCTAAAATATTTGTGATTTGCTCAAATGCCAATTCCTTAATTGGTTTCACTAAGTATACTTTTACATTTTGATTGAGCCTTACAGCGTAGATATCTACAGATTTAACAATCCAAACTGGAAGGTTCTTAGTGTCCACAGGCTGAGCATTAATATCTGCTCCTAAAATTTCGTGAATGAGTTCTACAGCCATCATATTTATATAATATCATATATTTATGTTTTTATAAATACATATTCATATTTGTCAGAATATATTATCGTAAAAACATATATATATGATTTTATTATTATTAATGTCAAATATATACACTTTACAGTCCATTACAGGTATTTTAGGTACATAATCATGTACAATACCAAAAATGGAGGATTTTATGTCCAATACAACAACAGTAGCAAAATTCAGAGAAAAGCTTTCAAACTGGTTAGATTCAGCAAAAGATGAAGCTGTTTTTATCAACAGAGGCGAAGAGAGATTTGCACTTATGAATGAAGATATTTACAGAGACCTTCAACAAAAAGTAAGCGATCTTCAATCTAGCTTAATCGCTATTCTTGCTGATTCTAAAAATTCCACTCAAAGTGACTTTAGTGATATTCTTTCAAGGATGGATAAATTTAAAAGAAATAAAGCGTAAAACTTGGCCACATACTCAAATATATCCTTCAGCATCAAAAAAAGGAAATACACCTCGGCCAGATGAAAAAAGATTTGATGCCGATGATCTTCTTACAGATTAATTCTACGATTTCGTATTACTAATTTGATAACATCATATTATCAATTTAATAATATCAACTCTCAAATTAAGAGTTATGAACTCTTCTTTTTAAGTGTCAAAGCTAATTGACTTTTAATCAACAAGTAATTGATTTTAAGTCAATATCTCTTTTTATTACTTCGATTTAACTTATTAAATTTATACAAATAAAAAAACCAAAAAAGTTGGCACGATTTTTGACGTATTTCCTTTACCAAGGAGGAAGTATGTTAATAAATCACATCGCTACATCAGCACAAATTCACTTTTTAAAACCACTAGAAAAGTGGAGGATCATGAGCTTAGAAGACTTAATGCAAGATTGCTTATACCCAGGTACTTATGAAAGCTTTGCAAAAAAAATTTATCGCCTAGAAAAAGGAAAAAAGTTAATCGAGTCTTACATTGATCCCTACACCAAGAAAAAGTATGTCTACCTAAGTAAAAAAGGAGCCACTTATGTTTGTGATGAAAAAAATCATCTAGCACCATCGTCCCATTCAATTATCCATGACACAAAGGTATCTATGTTAACTCGAGAGTTTTTAAAGCTAGAAGTTTTTAAACGCTATTATTTGGAGCATGAATACAAAAACAACTTGTTTAAAGAAAGAGCTAGAGCTGATGCTGCCCTTGTCGCAAATTTAATTGGCAAAGAAACAAGATTTGCACTTGAATTAGAACTTACCAGAAAGAGTAAGATCCGGATAAAAAATAAAGTACTAGAGCATTTATCTAATAATAGCTTTGACTATATTTTATATTACTTCCAAGACAAATCTTTAATGAAGACTTATCAAAAAGTGATTGAAGAGGCTTATAAAGATAAGGCGAGCCAACGAGTTATTTATGCATACAATCCAAAGTTAATGCTTAAGGACTTCAAATTTCAAGACACTCTGATTTTTACAAAAGGTAAAGTTAGAGAAATTACGACATTTTTTGGACTTCCTGATTAATGTCCAATGATGGGGCAATTGGTGTCCAAAACCGTCATTAAGTTTTTTATCACCGGCCAATCACTTAAAATCATTGGCAAATTTTGTGCTCAAAAACTGACCTCTTTCTCTCTACCACGTTATCGAGAAAGAGGTCAGTTTTTCCGCGATTTTGCTTATTAAGATTAATAGGCCGGTGATTTTAAAGGGGAATAGAGAATGAATAATGAGAGATTTACAGGGATGAATTACAATAGAGTTAATAGTGTGTATAAAAGAATTGATAATTTTGAAGAATTGTCGACAAGGTTAAGTGAGCTCTTTGACAAAAGAATATGGAGAATTAGTGATGTAGCATTGTTTCTACAGTGTTCTGTTAGAACGATCTACAATAAGACGAGTAAAGGTGAAATACCACATATAAAAAAGGGAAATACTTTATACTTTCGCCCAGAGGCCATTGAGTCCTGGGTCATGGAGGGAAATCTATGAAGTATAAAAAAGTTTCAGGATATGTTGGTATCCGAAAAGACCTTAACAGTGGCATGTACGAAGCCTCAAAAAAAATTAAAGGAAAAACATTTTCTAAAACCTTTAGGACAATTAAAGAAGCAACCTATTGGAGAAATACTTTTAATCCTTTTGAGAAAAGTCATGTCAAAGACAACCAAAATAATTTTTTAAGTTTTCAAGATTTATGGAGTAAGTACGAAGATTTTCATTTTCCTAAATTAGAACTTTCATCACAAGGGATCAAAAGACAAAAGATCGAACCTTTTATGAATGAACTTAAGGATATGAATATTTATGATATTACTCCTGACTTTCTTGAATACTTAATTGCAAAAATGAAAAAGCAAGCTAAAGCTAATCCTAAAAGCTTAAGATTTAATTTTGACAAAAACCTTGATGAAGTTAAAGCAGTCTTAAATTGGTACCAGAAAAATTATGACTATAAATTTCATAATCCAGTACTAGAAAGACACTACGTGCAAGGGATCATAAGAAAGACCATTAAAAAGGAAAAAGTATTAAGCCAAGAGCAATTAATCAACTTCCTTAGATCTTTTGAAGATACCCTTTATCAAGATTTTGCCTTAGTTCAATTCTTTTGTGCTTCTCGCTTTGGAGAAATTGCTGGAATCCAACTTAAAAATATTGATCTCCAAAACAAGTCTCTTTTAATTAAAGAAGTTGTTGTTGAAGATCAGTCTAAAAAGTTTTTAGAGCTTAAACCTTATCCTAAAAATGGCCATCCTCGAGTGGTGGCCATTACAAGTGAAATCTTTGAAGGAGCAATCCTTAGACGCTTAGATCATCTTAAGCAAGGTTGTAATTATCTCTTTCATATAGATGGAAACCCATTAGGCTATAGAAAAGTTCAATACCAGTACAATAAAGCTTTAAAACGCTGTGGACTCTTTCCACATTTTAGTTCAACTCATATTCTACGCTATTCTATGGCAACTGAATCAAGACGAGTTATGGGAAGCTTAGACGCCGCTCAGGCCATTACGGGACATCATTCCATTAAAATGATCGAGCACTATGCAAAACTTCCTACAACGCTTCAAGCTGATACAGTTGAAAAGGTTGGTGAAGAACTAAAAAGAAGTTGGTTGAAGCTAGATTCTTTAAAGATTGTAACTGACTAGTATTATTGAATAAATAGATTTTTATATAAAAATTTTAACTTTCATTACTGTAATTTTAACAACTATATAATGAGAGGTTACTCCTCATAACATTATATACCACATAAGTGGTTTAGGAGAAAAAATGAAAAAGCTAACTCAATTTGAGAAGATCATGAATGAGCTTAGAGATGCATTCAACCTAAAAGGATTTTCAGATTTAGGTGATTCTGAAGACGGAAGAGATGTAACAATTTATCACAAAAGAAGTGGTGAACATGTTGTCCAAATTGGGATTGGAGATACCGTTCAAGAAACATTTAATGACTTAGAAAAGGCTAAGGAGTTTGCTAAATCTCTACTAAAAAACTAAAACGGCTGGGATTGGCTGGGAAATAAAAAAGCCACTCATTGAGTGGCTTTTTAAAGTGCTGAAATATTTGGGATAAATCAGCTAATCTAAATCAAATGGTCGGGGTGAGAGGATTCGAACCTCCGACCTCCTGCTCCCAAAGCAGTTACGCTACCAGGCTGCGCTACACCCCGAAATATTTCTGTGTGGTATTTTTTAATTGATTTAAGGGCCTTTGTAAATACTATTTCTGGCCTTGGAAAAATTTCAGTGCACTATCGCAGGCCTTAGCTCGGTGGGAGTTTTTCATTTTCCACTCGTGAACCTCTGCTAAGCTTTTGCCATTTTGCCCGTCTGGTAAGAAGACTGGGTCGTATCCAAATCCACCTGCACCGCTAGCTTCTTGAGCGATTACGCCATGCACTCTTCCCTCAAAGAAATACACTTCTTCCGGACTAAGGTAGAAGCATAAATAACACGCAAAATAAGCCTTACGTTTGTCCCCTTCTAGCTTTTGGATGTCTTCTAACAAGGCCTTGTTCTTATCTGCATAATCAGAAAACTCAGGGGCATATCTCGCCGATTGCACCCCTAAAATATCTGGCCTGGCAGGAATCACTAAGCCTGAATCATCGGCCACCGTAGGTTTAGCAAATTCTTTATAATAAGCTTGGGCCTTCTTTAGGGCATTTTCCTGAAAAGTACTTCCATCTTCAATAACTTCAATCTTATTACTTGCCGCAGCAATCTTGATTCCCGAACTACTCAAAAGATCATTTAATTCTTCTGCCTTATGAGCATTACTAGAAGCTAAAATAAATTCCATATTGGTCCTAATAATTAGTTTAAAATCGCTCTTTGAGCTTGAAAAATATCTTCCATCGCCGACTTAGCACATTCTAAAAGAGCGTCTAATTGCTCTCTAGAAAATGGATCCCCTTCCGCTGTTCCCTGTACCTCGACGAACTTTCCAGACTCAGTCATCACTACGTTTACATCCGCCTCACAGCTTGAATCTTCTTCATAATTAAGATCAGCGATAATTTTACCTTCTTTATCAATTCCAACACTTAGTGCGGCTAATTTCTCTTTAATTGGACTTTCCTTAAGTAGCCCTTTCCCAAGTAATCCATTAATGGCCATCTCCATGGCAACATAGGCTCCAGAAATAGAAGTGGTTCTTGTCCCACCATCTGCCACAAGTACATCGCAATCAAGGATCACTTGTCGCTCCCCTAGCTTTTCCATATCAACAACAGCGCGAAGTGCTCTACCGATTAGCCTTTGGATTTCTTGAGTACGCCCCCCCATTCCTTTTCTTTCTCGTCTTACTCTATCGTGGGTTGAGCGGGGAAGCATACTGTATTCAGCAGTTACCCATCCCTTGCCAGTGCCTTTCATCCAGCCAGGAACATTTTCTTCCACTGTGGCCGTAACGTGAACTTTCGTGTTTCCAAAAGAAACCAGAACTGATCCTTCAGCATAGGGATTAATTCCTTTTTCAATTTTAATCTCTCTCGTCTCACTGCGTTTAATTAAGCTCATATTTGACACCTTTTTTCTACTTTGGGTATTACGTTCTCATTGATATAACCATATATCATAACTTTTTCCAATAGGTATAAGCATTGAATCATAAACATTTTAAACAGATAGATTCGACTCAAAATTATCTAAATGGGCTTGCCCTTGAGACTGATCAAGACTATCTCATTACTTGTGATGAACAGACAAAAGGACACGGACAATACCAGCGGCAATGGGATCACTGTAGCGGTAATCTTGCCATGTCTTTTACTCTCAGTCCAAGTGATAAAATGAGTCTAAGCTCTCTAGAAGTGGGAATTCTGATTTGTCTTTATTATGAAAAAAAATATCAGAAAAAACTTCAATTAAAGTGGCCTAATGATTTAATTATTAATGGAAAATTTAAGTGCGGTGGAATCTTAATAAACACTGCCAAAAATATAAATAAAGTGATCGTAGGTATTGGTCTAAACTTAACAACTTACTCTGATAATTCTAACTATAAAACTGCAGCTGGTTGTATCTTTGATGAGAAAATTAAAATTAATTCCGAAGCTGAAGGAGAGGAGCTGTATCAGTTTATTTTAGATAACAGGATTCTATCACCATTTATCATTAATCGTTGGACTGCTCTTTGCTGTCATGAAAATAAAATCGTAGACATTCTAGAAGAGAATAAAACCTACACCGGTTTATTTATTGGAGTCTCTCCAGACGGAGCTGCACGAATCAAACTTAATAGCGGAGATATGAAAACTATTTATTCTGGCAGTCTTACTCTGTTGTAGAACCCATTACTGCATCAGTTACTGATTTTAACTCTTTTTTAATTAAATTTTCGGCCAGATCAGGAATGACTTCCCAGGCAACCTTATCAACTGCACGCTCAATTTCTTCACGCATTATTTTCTCAACCATTGGTGCAATTATCGCTCGGATTTTTTCTTCAAGCTCGTCTGGAGCTAGAGATAGTTCACTCGATGCCGCTGGTTCATCAATCGCAGTATTTGTTTCAAGTTCGATTTCAATATCATCTAGTTGAGGCTTATCGAAGTCCTCTTCAGCTCCAGCTTGTTCAAGGGATTCATCAACAACATTATCCTCTTCAGAAACGTCATCAACCGCCCATAAATCAGCTTCAGCAGCCGAATCTTCAACCTCATACTCTTCATCATCTTCATCTGCGATTAGAGCTTCAATCTGTTGAATTTCTTCTTCTGTCTTCGTCCCCTTAGTATCATCCAGTGATATCTCTTTTGTGAAATTAACCTCACTTCCCTCTTGAAGATCATCAATGGAAATAAGCTTTGACTTTGGTCCACTATCTGAAGGGTATTCTAAATCATCATCAGATGGAAGTGTGATATCAACTTCGGTTTCTGCTTCGCTACTTATTACTGGTGGTAGGTCTGTTAGTTCCGTATCGCTTGCATCTCCAATAACGCCAGGAACATCAATTCCCCAGTCTTGCATACCTTGCTCTAGATGATTCATCTCTTCGGAGGTAACAACATTTTCCGTGCTAATTTCTTCTTCCTCTTCAATCACATCTGGTTGGTTCACTACCCATCCATCGTCAATACTCATTTCATCTTCAATAGGCCCAGGTTGATCAAGTTGGGAATCAGATACCATATTACGACATAAATTAATAAATTTAGCACCATCAAATGGTTTAACGATATGTGAGTTAATACCTGCTTCTTCAAATAAGTCTTCGTTGATATTATCGTAGGTTCCATACATCATGATTATTTTGGTACTGGATATCTCTTTGATTTCCTTGGCCAGATCATAACCAGTTTTATTCTCAGACAAGTTAAAATCCAATAGTACTAAATTGGGTTGATGTTCAGATATTGTTTTATGTAGATCTGCTTCAGATAAACACTCAATTAACTCATAGTTTTCATTGGCCAGTGTAATTTTAATTACTTTCTGAATAGTTAGACCATCATCAGCAATAACTATCTTGGGCTTCATTCAGACCTTCCTTGTCTAAAAATATTGTTATAAATATGTTAGATAACAAAGAGCAGAATGTCTAATTTTAAGCATTTAGAATTCTATAATCATGCAAGTCTGATTATCTAGGTTCCCTCGTCGGTTGGCGAGGTCAAATAACTCATGAACTTTATTTTTAATATCGATGGTTTGTCGTGACATGGCATCTAGCAACTCAACTTCCTCTAAACGGCCATAGACCCCATCAGTAATAAATAGGATCTTATCTCCTGGAGTCACCCGTACCTCCCTTACTTGATAGTGTAGGTCGGGAAACAGTCCAAAACCTGCCAAGGGAATATTTCGAAAATGAGACTGAAAGCTATCCTGACCAAGGTATTGAAAACTGTCATCTGAAAATATTGAAGTAATTTGTCCTTTTCTTGCCAAATAAGCGCGACAATTTCCAACCGAAAGTAATGAGAAGACACTTTCGGATAGTGCGCCAATAATTCCCGTTGCACCCGCGCGAGATGAAATATCCTTGCTTGAGTTCTGCTTATACAATTCAGCATGAGAAAATAGAGCTGAATTAATTAACGCATTACCTTCAAGAAGATATTTCGGGCTATAAAAAAAAGGTAGAGTTGCGTTCCTATCAATCACAAAATTATTATAAAACTTAATAATATTTTTTTTTAACTCTGCCACCGCCTTATCACCGACACCATTTCCACCAAATCCGTCAAAAACCATAAAAATATTATCATCAAAGTTAAACTCGAACCCGTCTTCGTTGATATTGAGAAAAGGCCCTTGATTGGTTTCTGCCGAAAAATTTTTAATATCCATCACTACTCCAAATAGTTTTTAAGTTTCTCCGAAGCTTTTATATAGTATTCACTATTAGTTGGTGAAACTTGCTGTACTTCTTGAAACTTCTCTTTGGCCTTACTGTATAAGCTTAAAGATTCTGCAATTAGGGCCTCTCGATATATTTTACGAGACCGATTACTAAGGGCCAAAAAGATTTCTGCGCGCTCATTAAGTGCTTCTTCATTACTTGGCTCATATTTCAAAACTTCTCCATAGGCCTCATATGCTTGCTTTAAATCCTGTCCTTCTTTATATGATCTTGCTTTGCTAAGTAATGGACTAACAATTTCTTGAAGCTTTCTTTTAGCTGTTTGTAACATCTCTGTGGCTTCTTTTAGAAGATCTTCGTCCATTTTGGGAGTCTTAATAAATTTTTCTAACTTATCAATTGCACGGTACCAGTCCCCTCTTAGGTAAAGAGTTTTACCTGGAGCTAATTGGTCTACCATGCTTTTACGTTTGGCTTCCTTTATACTCTTTTCTTGTTTAATTCTTTTTTGTTCTTCTTCCCAAGCTTCGATATCAATTTTTAAAGGTGTTACATCCGGGTTTTCTGGATCTATTTCATAAATTAGACTGAAGTAGTTCTTGGCCGCAGCTACATTTCTCTCCTCTACTGCTTTTTTAGCTTTTTTGAGAAGTTCTGCTATTTTTGCCTGACGTTCGAGCCTCTCCTTTTTTGCCTGTTCTTCTTCTTTAATTTTAATTATTTTATCATAGCCTTCTTGAATTAATTTTCTAAGTAGTGGAGTATCCTTATAATTTGGGTCAATTTGAGCAACGACTTCAATATACTCTTTTGCTTCATAAAACTCTCCCACCTCACTTTTAGCAAGCGCAAGAGTGTAATTCTGTTCCAGTTTTTCTTGAATTTCTGGTGGATATTCTTTTTTATCCTCTTTTTTATCTTTTTTTGCTTTAACTTTTTTTACTGTCTTCTCTTGGGAAGGTGGGGGTTCAGTATCTTCATCACCAAGTAAAAGTAAGCCCAGTATCAAAACACCTGCAATAAAATAAGTTCTTTTTCTCTTATCTTTCCAAATTCGTTTGAGTAAGCTTTTTTCTTCTACTTCCGAACCAAACTCACCATCATCACCACCAAACTTATCAAAATCAACTTCTTCTTCAACCACCTCTTCAATTTCAACTTCTTGATCTTTTTCCACTGGCATAAGCCTGTCGCTTTCCACTTCTAAAATATCTGAAGTAATCTCAACAGTAAAACTTGTGTCCCCAACTAGAAACTCATCTCCATTTTTTAACTCTGCCTTATTAATTCTTTCGCCATTATAAATAATTCCGTTGGCAGAATTTAAATCTTCTAATATACAATTTATCTTCGATTTTTTAATTACCGCGTGAACCTTAGATACCTCGGGGTCTTCTAGCACGATTTGACATTTTTCTGGATCTCGTCCTAGAAATGTTTCATGATCTTCTAGTTTATAACGATCAAAGGGTGCATACTCCCCTAGTAGTTGTAGGTAGTAATTGGCAAAGGTTGAGATAACTTGAGTCGCATTCCCATCATCCCCCTCAGTAAAACCTCCTTCGTCAAAGCCGCCTTCATCAAATCCAGCATCTTCAAAATTATCTTCCCCAAATCCCTCATCGGAAAAGTCTGCATTTTCGAATTCATTCGCTTCTTCTGAAAAATTATTTTGATCCTGGAAGTCGTTTGCCTCAATGTCAGCTTCTGTTTTTTCTTCAGAGCTATCCTCATCAAAGATATCATCACTCTTTTCAACAGAGGAAAGATCATCTAACTCTGGTTTAAATTCATCATTAGGTTCTACTTCATCTAAGAAGTCATCTGCTTCTGACTCAGTATTATTTTCATTAGTATCAATCACATCTGTAGTATGATCCTCTTCCGAGGAACTATCTTGTTCAATATTGGCTTTAGCGTTGTATTCAGTAAGTCCCTCTGCTCCTGGGACATCATTTAAAAAACTATCATTCGAGCGTGTATCATTCGCATGGAATCCTATAAGTCCTTGTAGCTCTAGTTCGTAGTCAAAGACTTTAATTTTATCCCCGTCTTTTAAATGCGCATCGCTAATATTATTTCCATTAAGAGAGACACTTGCATACTCAGACAAATTCTTAATCATTAACTTATTATCTACATACTGGATCGATAGGTGGTAGCGAGATACTTGTTGCGAATCAAGGACAATATGACAATCTTGCTCTCTTCCAACGAGAACTTCTCCTCCATTTAAAATATCTTCATTAGGAATGGAGATTTCTGATGTCTTTATGCCATTTTCTCTTACGTAGACTATCACTTAACACCACCTCCACCAGAGCACTTATACTCTCCTTCATCAAGACCCATCTTTTGCTCTAAGTCTTTCACCCCTTCAGTTGCATTAATATATCTAGGATCATCTTTGTACCTACTTAATACTCGGATAATCGTACAATATGCTGTCACAGCACTTCTGTAATTTATGGCCGCAATATCTCGAGCAGCTTTATTAAATAAATCCTCAATTTGCTCATCTAGCTTCTCTCTTGTTTTTCGTAGGTAAGCATTTGCCAAGGGATCATTTGGACTCCATTGTCGGGCACTTTCAAACTCAGCAATGGCCCTAAAGTAATTTCCTTCCCTATACTCTCTTAAACCTCGGTGAAAATATGTCTGAAGCTTCTCTTTATTTGCTTTCGATATTTGCTCTTTGTTCTTTATTGCTCTCGCAAACGCATCATCCCCAAGATTCATTGTGGTTAATGTTTTAACTTCTTTAGGCTTTTCTACCGGCTCCTCATCAACAAATAGAAGAATAGAGCCTACGATAACTGCTGCCAAAAAATAAACTAATCTTTTATTCTCAGGCGTTTTTTCCTCAACTGAGTCCTCTGAGTCTAGATCTGATTCTAATCCCTTAGTCGGCTCTGTTTTTTTTCCTTCTCCAACGACTTCAACTCTAGAAAATTTATATACCGTTTTACCAATAATGATTTTATCACCATTGGTAAGTGTGTGCTGTTTAACCTTCAGATCATTTATAATAACACCATTTTGTGAGCCTAAATCCGTTAAGATATAATTATCTCCAATTTTGGTAATTTCCGCATGTTCCCTAGAAGATTTTAAGTCAACAACTTGAATGTCAGCACTTTCAGATCGTCCTAGGACGATCCTATTTCCCAATAAAAAGTAGGCTTTTCCTTTGTTCTCTCCAGTTAAGCAGATAATACGATAATAAACGCCCTCCTTTTTAGGAGCATTAAAATGATTAAATACTTTCACTGCATTAGACACTTATTATTCCTTCATAAATGTAATTAAAAATGCCTTGGCAAAATTATCTTTTCCCATCAATGCCATGACATTAATAATATATGAGTCACCCTCTAATTCGTAATAGTCAGTTTGATTTAGTCCGCTGTTATTGGCAGCATCATCAGCAAGCTTAATCAGCGTCCCTGCAAACCCCTCATTACTTGCAGCATCGAGAATATTACTCCCCTGCACTAGATTTTCTCTCATACCTGTCAGATCACCGGCTTTCTCATTCACAAACTCTACATTTTTCTCTGAGTTCAATACAATTGCTGGCCCAGGACATCCTTGTAATATTTCTTGTAAAATCGAAACATAAGGCCCATCCTCTTCAACTTCTCCAAAGGTATCCACATCCTCATTAAGTAATTCTCGATTTTTTTGTAAAACAGTATTAAGAGTATTCTTTAAAGGATTAAGCTCTTCAAAAAGATATTTTAAATTAATCTCTTTTTTCTTTCCTCGCATCACCTCTTCCGATTGCTTTCTCATATCCTGTATCGGTCTGATCGTTAGGTAATAAATAAAGCCAAAAAAGAAAGCACCGTAAATTGTAGTATAAACCAAAGCTCTCAGATAAGCGGAATTATTCATGGTTTCATACTTACGAAGTGAGTCAGGTTGAAAACGAATAGCAATAACTCCAACCGGTTTATTTCTTCCTGTTGTAATATCGTTAACCTGTAAGACTTTAGCAATTCCAACCTTTCCTGTAATAGAATTGTCGACATAACTTTCTTCGTACTTTCCTGTTCGTTTAAATGCGTTTAAAGATTTTGCCGTGAAGACATCTGTATCAAGGGTATCTATTTTAATTCTTGGTCTTACAATACGACCTTCCATATCAGTTAATTCATAGCCTTCAATATCACCACTATTTACTAGTCTTTCTAAAAAGTTAGTATCAATTCTCTGCAAGTCCCCTCTACTTAGATATATCGAATTGGCCCTTACGATTTCATCAGCAATCTGTTTTCCCCTCTCAATAACTTCACCATTTATTAGTGATTTAGTCTGAGACAAGATCGGTCCTATAGTTAAGTAGATATTTCCACATGTAAGAAGAAGTAATAGAATCGCCAATAGGAAGTTCCACTCGTATTGCTCGTTAAAACTATAGATAACTTTCATTAAATTATGCTTAAAGAAGTATTTTAGTTTACCTGGCAGGTCATTCGGTTTTGTTTCGGCAAAGTCTAAATCTGCTTCTTCCTCATTATTCTTAACAACTTGTTTTTTGATAACAACTTTCTTTTCTTTCACGTAAACTAATTGAAAAATAATATTTGGAAGCGCGACCTTATCCCCGTCAACCACAGTCGATTTAGTCACGAGCTTTCCATTAACAAAGGTTCCATTAGATGAGCCAAGGTCTTCGACAAAGCAATTCTCACCATTAACTGTAATAGAAAGATGTTTTTTAGATACACCGTCCACAGTAATCATATGATCTGCTTCGGGAGACCTTCCTAAGATATTCTCTCCTTCATTGAGAATGATTTCTTTACCTCTAATTTTCCCACCGACAGCAACGAGTTTAAACACCTCTTACCTCCAGCTCATCTCCCACCTGAACATCAGAATCTAATTTCCCGGCTTCCATTTCTAATACCTTTTTTGCCTTCAAATAAATTCCTGAAACTCTCCAAGGTTTAAAATTTCGAATAATTTTAACCACTTTATTATCTCTATCCATGAAAACAACATCGATAGCAAATCGTACAAAGAAATTATGAATAGAATTACAGGGCTCTAAAATAAGCCCATCAAAACCTTTCATTTCAGGTATAAACATTAGACCAATGGTGCGGTCTAAAAACGAGTTTGCATATTTTACTTGTGTTAAGATTGTTTTTCCGCTGGGCTTATGAACAATGATCATGATGCCCCCACTAATTGCAAAACAATTGGCGCCATAATCACCAATAGAGTTGCCGGAAGAACAAAGAAGATCATTGGGATCAATATTTTTGTGGCCGCTTGAGCACCTTTTTGCTCGATCAAAGACGATCTCTTTTCTCTTAATTCTTGTGCCAATGTTTTTAAAATTGGACTTATATTTGCTCCAACTGAATCTGCAGCAATAAGAGTGGCACAAAAAGACGATACAGGAAGAGCATCAATTCTCCAGGCCAACTGCCTTAATCCTTCTGCTCTACTTGCACCGACCTTGGTCTCTTTTATCAGAATCTCAAATTCATCAACCAGAGCCGATGGTGGCGCCTTCTCAATAACTTTTTGCATGGCCGCCACAAAGTCTAGACCAGCTTCAACTGAAAGCGCTAACATATCAACGACAAAAGGCATATTTTCAATTACATTTTGGCGACGTTGGTCTATTTTTCCCTTAATCCACAAGTCCGGATAAAAGAAACCACCGATGGAAATAAACGGAAGATAAATAAGTGGCCAATCTTCTTCGAGAAAAATCCGAAGTCCCAAGTACACGATAGGAAATCCAATAATAAGAAATAGCTTAAAGGCAAAAAAATCTTCTGGTGTTAAATACTTATTAAGTCCAGACGAGGCCAACGGGCGTTTATATTTTTCTTTAATTTTTCGCTTATTTTTCATCCC
>JBFKKF010000010.1:0-16009 GCA_041631355.1 Bacteriovoracaceae bacterium
AAGAATTGGGCCTTTTAGTGTCTCAATGATAATATCTGCTTCCGAATAGTCATCACCTTTGTGAGAAGAGAAGGATTTTCCAATCAGTTTTATTTTAATAACCTCTCTCACGCCTATATAATCTATGATGGCATTAACCGTTTTATCAGCAAGTGCTGGGAGCTCGGTAAGTAAATACGTATGGAAATTTCTTAAATAGGCCTCTTGTTGTGCCAAAATATTATGGGTGTTTTCGGAAAGACTTTCAAGGAAGGGGATAACTAAACCATAGTGTTCACTCAGCCTAGTGGCCACTAGATACTCGAATAGATTACCTTTGTATTCGTTTAACAGGGCACTATGCTCTTTGACTAGTGCCTCCACTATTTACTCCAATAAGCTTCTTCCAGTGAGTCCTCTCTTTCAGGGAGTCCCTTATATAAGCGGGGAGAGTTTTGATGTAAAACCTCAAAACTTACCCGATTAGCATACTTACTAATTTGAGAGATAGAGGAATAGGTTAAATAGCGAGCATCGTGTTTAGGTGAATTTGGAACCTCACTTCTATGATGACAATTTGCGGATATGTCATGAAGAAGTGCTGACAGCGCCGCATCCCCTGCCCCATTTGTATTCTTTATAGCTAATGGACCACCATTAAAAGGATTAATATGTGTGAATATCTTAATTGGTTGCTTGCAATCTCGTCTTCTCATTGCTCTAGAGTATTCGTATTCATTGTAATTAACTATAGATTTAGTAACCAATGCCTCTTTAGTGTGTCTTTTAACATCTTCATCGGTAAAGCCAGCAAGATAAAGACCTCGCTTTCCAACTGTAACTAAGGCCAGGTCGGCCAACTCCAGAATACTCTCACACGCAAGAAGTGGATCCTCAATATTGGTTAAAGCACAAGCCTCATCATGGTTCATAGCAACAACTGTGACATATTTTTCAATAAATTTTTTAATATACTCAATATTACTTTCTACTAATTTACTTGTTCCCAATGAAAATACCACAGGGACACCGTGTTCTTTAGCTTCTTCACAGGCCTTTATAGTCGCATCAAAGATAGGATCATTTTCGTTTCTAAGAGTGTAAGCAGAAATAAGTACGGCACAAGCATTATTGATAATCTCTAACGGTAGATCATCAACCCCATAATCATTCATACATCCCTTACTGATGGCAAACGTTCTTTCCATATCTGGTGTAATAAAACAAAGTGCTCGTCCCATGGGTTTCTCTGATGGAGTAAGGTAGTTGAGGTTAACTAAGCCACTTGTTTTAGAGACATATTTAAATGCATAATCGTTAACTTCTATCTGTCTTTTAATCGCACCCAAGGCATAACATGGCCCCTCAGATAGGATCGCATAATTATGAAGCGTATTCCCTACAGCTCCTCCCGGAAACTCACCTCTTACTCTGTTCTCATTTTTACAAATTTCGTAAATTTTCTCACAAAGCTCATCTTCTATAATAAAGGATTCTGCTTTTTCAAATCCATGTTTAGTTAAAAACTCATCATCAACTTCAATTTCAATATCAACCAATAACTGGTCAATTCCAACAATATAAACATTTGATAGACTATTGTGAGATATACTTAAGGCTTCACGCCCTTTTTCAGTGACAGGAAAGTAATGTTTGGTCTTCCTACGGCCTGGAAACTTCATAAACTTAAAACCTCAAAGATTAACTCGTCCACTATAACAAGTTCCTAAACAATTTAGACATTTCTAACCTATTTATGGTATTTTTTACAATACTATGACAAAAGAAAAATCAGCAAAACTTCCTATTTTTGAATACTTCCCCCCGATAGGCCCCTTCAAAGGGATACTCTCGATTCCTCATAGTGGGGAAGAGCTACCACAGGAATTTAAACCTTATTTAGTAGATAATAACCAAGACTTGATGCAAGATGTCGATTACAAGGTACATGAGCTCATAGATATAGATCAATTAAACGCCCAAGGAATAGCAATAATTAAGTCCAATATCATTCGCGTTGCTATTGATTTAAATCGTCCCCAGGAAACATCCCTTCTCAATTGGAAACAAAACTCTAAAGGGAAAAATCTAGTTATCAAAGAACCAAATGGGGACCAGGCAGAGCTTTTAAAAGGAAAATACTATCTTCCCTATTACGAAATGTTAAGAACACTAATTTTAGAATTGAGTAGTAAAACATCTAAGGTCAGTTTTGTGGACCTCCACAGTATGCCTGGGAAAGCAGAAGAGTATCACTTGAAGATAAACCCCTCCCAAGATGTTCTTCGTCCTGACTTCTGCCTTAGTGACGTTAGCGGAATAAGCTGTGAACCTGACTTTATCCAGCATATACAAAAAAGCCTCGCTGGGCACTATTCTAAGGTTACTATCAATAATCCCTACTTCGGTGGCCATATCACCCGCTCTATCAATGAGAAATTTCCAGATATAAACAATATACAAATTGAAATAAATAGAAGCCTTTATATGGATGAAGAGAATAAAGAGCTGAAAAGTGCTGGTGTCTCAAGATTAAAAGATAAGCTAACTCTATCTCTCATCGAATTATTTGAAAATTTTTATCAAAAGTATACGCTACTCTAGACGAATTTCTTTTTTCATCTTTTCACTACCAGAGGTTTCTTCAATTAAGTCTTCATATTGCTCATCTATTGTTTTTTTCTTCAAAGGAGTTAGGATTTGATAGTCTTTTTCAATAAACTCTCTACGGATTTTTTCCTGTTCTTCCAACTCAATATTTCTTTGTAAAATGATTTTAGGATCTAGCTTTAAATTTTTTATCTGTCTTCTAGAGAAAACTTTTTTATAACGATGATAAAGATATCTATAAAAGGGTTCCAACTGTTTTTCATTTTTTATCCCACGCTCTAGAAAGAAAATTATCTTTTCTAGAATTTTATAATTATTTTGTTGATGGCTCCAAGCAGAAGTCAAATACAACATTCCCTCATGGTCAATTTGGTCGTTATAATTAAGAGACTTAAACTCACGAATGATAATATCCGTCAAAGTAGGAGTTGAAGGAAGGTATTCAACTTCATTCATATATTTTGCCTTTATTTTGATGGCATTAGTAGAGCTTAATTTACTAATCATAATATAAGAAAATATTTTGTCTCCTCTTTTGTTAAGGACTAACTCTGCCTTATAGTCCATATCGGGATAGTTTAGTTCTACCACATTTAATCCTGTACCTTTTAGCTTTGAGTATGATTTATAATTAGCAGGCAAAAATTTGGATCTAAACTGTAATAGATAAAGATTGTACATCATCTTTTTTATACCTATATCCCACTCCCCAATATGTTCAGTGAATACATCATCCCAGATCTGGTCATCTGTGTAGCTTTCAACTAGTTTTTTAACTAGGGGAAGTTGGAAAATTTTCTGTTCGGCCAGATAATTTGGAAACTCTTGTGTTGGGAGCAAATATATTTCAAAAATCTTAACGTCTTCAGCATCAAGGATGGAAAATCCAAATTTAGTAGTGAAATTGGATTGATCATATTGTAATTTAGGAACAACAAAGTAATAAGGATTTTTCACTGGCATAGGTATTCGAACATTACTAAAGTGGAACATCTTCCAAAGTGAGGGATTATCCACTGGTATATTTTGAAAGATTTTCTCTTTATTGGGTGAAAGATATTTACTGTCATAGCGATCAAGTCGAAACCACTCGCTGGTATAGTTTCGATTAACACTTTTGTGATAATAATAAAAAGGAAGAATACTAACCCCAATAAATACAAATAAGCCTAATGTCACTATTAGAGTCAGTCCTATTATCGCTTTTTTCATACTCATCTTTTCGTAATTTCAACAATTTACTTAAATAAAAATTGGGCTAAACAAAATCTTATAAATTCCGATAAGATTGATAGATTAACCTAGGTGGAAAAATGATTAGATTATTCTTATTGTTTACAATTTTATTCCAAGTAAGTTGTGATACTCCTATGAGAACAAGGGATCCCTTTGGAAAGCCACTCAGTGATACCACATTGTCCCAAAGCGAAGAGGATGTTGATAGTTTTCTTTCAGATGAAAACTTAGATGATGTAAACTCAAGCGATACATTAAACTCCGCTGGTTTTGACACATGTCCATCAGATTATCAGTATTATGCTGGAGACCAAATTGGATATCTATTACTTTGTCAGAGTTCTCAAGAAGAAGTGAGTTTTAAAATGAAGCTGAAGTCGACTGACCTGGACATCGGAACTTGCTTTGTACCTGTTCATATTAGAAGGGATGGTAATTCATTTAAACTAGGGATTGCAGAGTGTGTTCATAATGAAGCTGGAAAACTCTATGATATGCGACTGACTAAAGAGCGATCAGAAAGTATTAATGGTGTAATGGTTATTAAAGCAAATGCTCTTAATCCCTATATGCAATGTATGTCTGCAAAAGTAGACTATATGAATGCTTATCCAGGATGCCAATATAACTCAAGCTGTATGCAAGCAGCACAAAATTATGCATACCAAGTGTGCTCTAGCTTTGTAAGTCATTATCGAAATTACTATAAGCAAATTAGACTTTAATTTTTAAAGCCCTGATTTAACTTTTTCCCCTGAGCATAATTTCCATACAGTTTTTCGTCCACTGAAGGAAAACCAAGAATAGGGATATAGAAAGTTTTATTTTGGCCACTCTCCTGATAAATCATTGCCAACACAACATAAAAGAAACTTGTCTCACCAAGCTTAAACGATTTTAAAAAACAATGAATTGTATCACCTGCATCATCATCAAATTCATATATCTCATCAGGAAGACTTAAAGTTTTTTCTAGATAGGAATCATAATTAGGAAACTCTTCTAACTCGATATCTCCTATACTTCTTACTTGCATCATTTGTGCTAATAACTCAGACTTTTTAAGCTCCACCTCTTCAATTACCTCAGGGGGGATGCCCTCTTGTTCTAAAACGTGCTGTTCCTTTAGAGCATCTAACTGTTCCTGCTCTAACAAATGATCTCTTCGAAAATGATTTAGCAATCTCTCATCTGCAGTTATTGTTCTATAATAAACAAAAGAGGGTGCCCCTTCTATGTATGCACAAATTAAAATAAAATACTGCCCTTTAGCATCCATATCAAGTTCGAGTATATGAGTATAAAAGGCTTGCCCTACTTCATTTTCCGCCAACCAAATTTCATGGGGACGATCCAAGGCCGTTTGTAAAAAGTGCTCATTTCCCATAATTTCTAAAGATTCTGACTCCTGAACAAGATTTAATGAAGCACGAATACTATTTTCTTCCTCCTCAAAAGCCTGCATAAATGGACGGTAAAACTCAAGAATACATTTTTCTGAACAAAACCCTCGATCCGAATTTTCTTCAATAAAATGTAGATCTTCCACACTTTTCACTAACTTACGGCATTTCTCACAAAATTGGAGGTGTAAAATCATGATTATATCCTTATGAACTTTATAAAACTATAACAGAATTTGTTTTGAAATGGAAAATATCTCCCAGTTAAATCTAAGCTTAAGGGAAGCTAAAATAATAGTGAAGAACTTTATCATATGGAACAAATAAATGAATACAACTCAAAAACCCTCTAAGCTAAAAACAGAATACCAGAACTTTATCAAATTGGCAGAAACAGGACACTATCCCTTATTTTTTAAAGATTGGATGTCTACTTCCTTAGAGCAGACTCAAAATATTTCATTTAAAAAAGCATCACATAATGTGAAACATGTATTTAATCAACTCGCTAGACATAATACAATTGAAAAGAAAAAAACGGCACTAATCGGCATGGACAGATTAAGTCGAGAAGAATTTATTCGCTCTTTTTTTAAAGTAGTTGAACATGAAGTCTTAAAGGAGATGAAAACTCTTCACTAATGAAACAGCTAATCGTCTTTATATTTATTTGTTCAATTAATACTGTGTTTGCAGAATATCGCGCCTACCAATATATTGTAAAAAATAAAATTCTAACCGCCCAAGACCAAAGTAATTCTCATCTAATTACTAGTAGCATGGACCCCGAAACCTATATTTCATACCATGGAGGACATAATCTTATAAGCATTGACCTGCTAAGAACATGGGTTTGCCCAGGACACACGGGAAACAGAAAGGATATATGTGATTCACCTTATGCTAAACTTAGTAAGGAGTTCACGCGATGAAAGTAAGTGATAGCATTCAAAAAAACCGATCTCAAAGAGAATTCAAACGTGAAATGAGGCGACTTAAAGATAAGCAAGAGATAGAAATTCAGAAGTTACAAGCCGAACATATGAAACGTAAGGCCAATATTTCTATCAACAACCAAGCGGAACTACAAAATCTTAGATCTGATCATGATTTTAAAATTAGAAAACAAGTACAAAGAAATGAAGAGGCGCTAAAAGGTATTGAGAAATCCCTACAGGATGTCAAAGACAGAACTGAAAAAGAAAAGACAAGAATTATAAAAGATCTAAGTCAAGAAAAAGAACTTAGATCTGCTCAACATAAACTTCAAATTGATAAACGACGATTAGATGCTCAGTTAAAACTAGATGATATTACCCATGAAGCAAATATTGAAGCACAAAAGATCCAAAGAGAAAACTTGGCACAAAAACAAAGTGTCACTAATGATAATAGACGAGAAATCTCACGAATTAAATCCAGCTCACTAAGAAAGAAAGACTATACAAAAGAAAAGTATGAGAAAGAGACCCTTGCCGAAGAAAATAAATATATAAAGGCAATTCAAAAACTAAGAAAGAGAAACAAGGAAACGTTGGTTAGTGAAGATAAGAATTATCAAAAAAAGCTTCAGCAGAACACAAGACTTCACAATAAATCTGTAGAACGTTTAACTAAAGACCAACAAGCAAAAAGAACTAATTTAAAACGAGAATTTGAAAAGCATTTTCATAAGGACTTTCATAAAAATAATAATACCATGAAAACCCTAGTGGGAAGAAAAGAAAAAATCTATCAAATTCTAAAGGAAGACATTCGGGCCAAGGCACAAAGAGAGTTTACTCTGAAAGAAGATCCATTCTATCATTATATAGACCTACAACCTGAGGTGGTTAATGATGCCGAAAACAAGGAATATATTCTAAAATTCAAAGTTCCAGAATATGAAGCAAAGAATGTAAAGCTTGTTGCTCAAGATAGAGAACTACGGCTTAGCTACGATAGAAATTATAAGCACGTCCAAAACGATGAAGATGGCAGCCAAGATACCATTAACAAAGTGGAGTCATATATAACTAAGATTCCTGTTGAAGATATTGTTAACTCTAAAAAGGTGTCTAAGTCGTATGAACAAGGGCAATTAATTTATCGTATTGGAAAAGCATAAAAACTTAAAATTTTATGTCAAAAGAATCATAGCTATATTCTGAAATTTCTTGAATTACCTCTTCAATCTCTCGTACCATACTATTGGCACTTCCCTTGGAAGCAAAGCGACGAACATCTTTTAAGGCTTCTATATCTCCTTGAGCAACAATTTCAACTGTTCCATTAGGGCGATTAGAAACATAACCTTTTACCATAGTCTGATTAGCTTCAATTTGTTCAATAATACTGTAGCGAAATCCTACCCCCTGTACTCTTCCATGAACAATAAGCTTCATCTCTAACATTTATAACTCCAAATATTTCTTTTCATATTTACTAGAAACGGTATAATCTTAGCATGATTAGACCATATTTGGTAAATTTTTCAGCAATCATAAGTGAAAATCAACTATCCATTAGGGCCTCACTTTCTAAAGCAACGACACCTGTGCCACAAAATGCAAAAAATATTTCGTCAACTCCAATTCAAAGCCTTAGTTTATTTAGAAAGGATCTCTACCGTATTAAGATCAAAGGGCTTGATCAAAATCAACAAATAATTCTCAATAAAGAGTTTGACTCTGATAATTATGGAAATTTCGAAATAAGACTTCCGGCCATCATAAATGGAAGCGCTATCCAAAACTTGCTTGTATACGAAGTTTCTATCATTCAAGGCTTAGATCTACACCTTGGAAGTTTTATTCCATTACAAATAGCCAACCCAAAAAAAATAGTTATTTCAGACTTTGACAAGACTTTAGTTGATACCAAATATCACACTCCAAAAGAAGTTTATTATTCTTTAAATAAGCCTTTGTCCTACTTTCCCACAGTGCAAAAAAGTATCGATATACTTACCAGTTTAATCGATAAAGGCCATCAACCTTTTATACTATCCGCATCCCCCCATTTTTATGAGAATGCTATTAGGGATTGGCTATACCAACATCAGATTTTTGTCAGTAATATTTTTCTTAAAGATTATCGAGATTTTTTTTCAATTTTTGATGGAAGATTGAGTACCAAAGATCTAAAGGTGCATGGATTTCACAAAATCAATAAATTGATAGATATACTATTAATGACTGGAATTCCAGATGAATTGGTACTGATTGGTGATGGATTTGAATCCGATCCATTTATTTATCTAACCTTAGTTGAACTATTAGAGGACAAAACAGACCCATTAAAACTTTGGAGAAGTATAAAAAACCACAATTTTTTTAACCTAACAAGTAAGCAAGACTCTATATTTATAACTAAATTCTATCAATTATATGAATTAAGTAGGGCCAAACGAGATATTACAATTGAAATTTATATACGTGCAACCACTAATAACTTAAATGATTTAAAAGACAAAGAATTTACCAATCCCAACTACACTCAACGAAATAAAACCGTTAATTACTATACTGACTAACTCAGTAATACTTGGGGTGCAAAAAGAACAACGTATCCCACACTAATATACAGGCCCATTTTATGAAACTTTGCACCAGATTGGCCCATGGCCTTAGTTAATGGCAGTGCAGAGAACTTGAAGTTAATTACTTCTAGATAGATACGCAGTACCGCCATACACATACAGATTAAGATAAAGCTTTGATTTTCTAAAAAAGATTGCTGCATAATTACGTCTCACCTATAATGAATTAATGGATTCGCATAAAAACCACATACATCTTTTCGGTAATCCGGAAGAAAACTTTTATATTTTAGGCAGAAGGGATAAAGATTCCTTTGAGCAAATTTATCAACAAATATCCATGCTCTGTGCAAGAAATAATTATATTGCTAAGGCGATTAAACTTAGCACGGATCTCGCGTTCAAAATTATTGCTCACGAAACATCACATTATAATCGAGAACTAAAAGCATATGCCGAGGGCCTAGAGCGGCCATTATCTGATTTACATTTTTCTTTCATTCTTCCTGAGTTAGTGGCTTCATTTAATAAGTGGATGCCAGACTTAATGGGTCTTATCCCTGGTTGCTCATCTTTGTTTTTACCAGGAGATAACTCAAAGGATATTATTCATCACAGAATTCTTGATTATGCTCTTGCTGGAGCTTTTGACAATAACGAGCGCAGTATCCTTTATGAGTTTAAAAACCAAAATAAAGTACTTTCTTTTTCCACCTCGGGGCTTCCTCTTCCCTCCGTAACAGGTATGAATGATAAAGGGCTTAGTTTAGCACTACATTATAAACACGGTAATAGATTTAACATTGAAGGAAGATCCATTTTTTTACTAACAGCAGACATTTTAAATTACTGTAGTGATATCAAAGAATCAATTAAATACATTAAAGATCAAAAGAGCATGGCCCACTGGGGAATATATCTAAGTGATGCAAATGGAACTGTCGCCTGCATTGATATTGATGGTGATGAAATTTATCAAGAGAAATTTTTAATGGAAGATCATCCCTATCTCTATTTTAATAATCTTCCTCTAGTAAAAAAACAGGCCTTAAAAGATCTACAACCTTATGGAACAGAAGAGCAGTGTCTAATGAGAAAACAAATCATTAAAACACGATTTGAAAACCATATTGAGGATCACTCAACAATCAATATTAATGAAGGGTTAAAACTACTAAGTTCGGCAAACCAACATAAGGCCAAACACGCTAGAGACTGGAAGCTCTCCCCTGTCACTATTTCTAGTATCCAGGCGCTCTCGATGCACCCAGGTAAAGCAGAAGCTTTATTTATCACTGGAAAAACTCCAAAGTTTTATCACCAAGAAACTATTCACTATCAAAATATATTTTCCAATATGAAAATTAAAACTTCCAAGGCAAAAGGAAAAGAAAATTCCTACCACCGTGGAATGCATGCCATGTCGGCATTTCAATCAGCATATGACAAAGGGGATATTTCCCTTGCCTATCATAAATTACAAATGGCCATACAGTTATTAAAAAACTATCCAGAGGAATTTATCTGCAAATTTTATTTCTATGTGATTCAATATATTCATGAAGTAGACAAAAGAGATCTAACCTATCTCTACCATGATTTTGCGGCCCTTGAAAACCTACTTCCACAGTATTTAGAAGACCATAGAAAATTATTCTTATTAAGATTATCAAAATTAATTGGCCATCCATGTCTTGTAAGTTCTAATAAAATAAAAAATAAATATCTTAAAATCCGATTTCATGAAGAGGAAAAACTTAACTGGCTAGGTCTTAAAGCACTTAGACATCTTATTTTTCCTCGAATTGAGATTTTAGACATAATCTATTCTTATTAAATTTCATAAGATAAATTTAAACTGGTTTGAAAACTATGATAGCTTGGATCGATTGTTTCCGGAAAATTTGGATTCTCTGGTAATTCAAACCCCAAAAACTTTAGATATTGATAACCTCCATCTAGATGAAGAGAAAAATTCTTAGAGACATTAAAGCGCATCTCTAATCCCATCTGAGCTCCAAGGCCTGGACTGTTTACAGTAAAAAAATTATCATAGCTATATTGGGCCAGAGGAATTAAACTTCCTCCTAGGTAATAGCTAAAGTCAAAATATTCATATTTAATCATCGGCCACATTTTATCTAAAGTAAGACTGCCGTAATTTATCTGTTGCACTTCAGTACTTGCGCTATGATAGCTAAAAGAAGCCCGATAACGATCTCCACTACTTATATGATGATAGTATCCTCTAAAGCCGGCTCCCGTAAAATTGAACTCTTTGGAACTCTCCCCCATCACTTTTTCGGTATGATAAATCTTTCCAATTGATCCTGCTCCGAAAATAGAGACTCTTTTTCTTATTTCTTTAGCGTTTTGTCGTTTAATATATCTCTCTGTTGCCATTTCAAGAGAGGATAGTTTTTTCTTTTTATTTTCAATATCTTCAACTTTTAGATAAGCTATTTTTCCATTAATAACAATTGGAAGCAGACGTCCTTTATTTCTTTTTACTTCCCCGACACGCACCTTTTTGCCCTTAGAGATATAGCCTATTTCAGAACTCATCTGCACATCAGAGTAAACTACTGCTCTATCTGCGGTAATAGTGGCCCACTCTGCGGCCATGGCCTTTAGTGGTACCATTAGCAAAAAAACTGTGGCACATAAAATTTTAAGATTCCTACCAAATTGCTCCATATAATTAATTGTACCAATTTTTGTTCAAAAAAGTACTATAAAATCAGATACTTAACCGTAACGCTCAACATTCCCACGACTTACAAGACCGAGTGTCAGGTAAAATAAGGAAAATAATTAAATTTAATTAAGTTAGGTACCGATATGCCATTAGGATGAAATTTAAGGTTGGGAAATTATGAAAACAAAATTTGTAATGCTTTTACTTGGAACAATAAGTTTGTTGGTAACAAGTTGTACTCAGGAAATTAGTGATGAAATTCAAAACGACCAATCCATTACGACAGAATTAAGCGATGTCGAAAGATTTCAAAATAAAGCAATACGCCTTACCGTTGATACAGAAACACTAGGTGTCAATTCTGAAGACGACGATGTCACCTACCTACTTCATAAACAAGGTAGCCTTAATGAAGCTTGTGAAGTTACAGCACCCGCTTTAGGATTTAACTCGACAGACTACTCTAAATCCGATGAAAACTATGCTATTGATTGTATTCTTGAAGTTCAAGAACATGACCTACATGAAAAAGGGGTGGCGCTTAAGCTAGATGTGGATCAGTACTTATGTGAATACGTTGGTTACACTCCATTTCGATTCTTACAATATCAACCCGGAAAAACAGCAAAATATCAATACAATGTAAGTTGCGATAGTATATGTGCTGAAGAACAACCTGATCTATGCGACA
This sequence comes from Bacteriovoracaceae bacterium, assembly GCA_041631355.1. Lineage (GTDB taxonomy): Bacteria > Bdellovibrionota > Bacteriovoracia > Bacteriovoracales > Bacteriovoracaceae. The sequence continues at coordinate 12,138 of JBFKKF010000010.1, forward strand.
CTCTTGAGAGCAGCACGTACGAGAGTTTTACCGGAACTGTAGGGTCTAACTTAACCGTGACTGACACCACTAATATCTTAGGTGGAACTCAAATTCTTAATAATGCCATCGCTAGTGCGGATGGTTTAACTTGTGACTTTGACTATACTGATGAAGATGAAGACCTTTCTGGACCTAATTGTGATGAGGGGACAATAATAACAGTTAACTATGAGCTCCAGGGTGTGGATGAAGATACAACAATTGGAGAATTCTGCACGCTAGGTGAAGTCAAGGATACTGCCGGAACTTATAGAAATACTGAAGCTAATTGTGAAGCCACCTATACTTGGGATGCTGGTACATGCATTGATACATCAACTGGTGCACCTGATGAAACAGCGGCTGCTGATGCAGCAGGAGACTCTAATGGTGTCGTTAGTGAAACTGAGTGTAGAGATTATGCACGAAGCCTAAGTCCTCCAGGAACGCCCTATTATGTAACTACAAATAGTAATCCTATTTGCTATGTTAATCCTGAAGGAGACCCAGGTGCCTCGGGAGTTGATATGAACGAAATAGTTTGTAACAACAAAACTGATAGAATATGGGTTGGATATTGCGATAACACTGATTATTTAAGCGCCAGTACTTGTATCGCTGGAGGCTCTAGATGGAATGGTGGATATTGCTACGCAGATGCAACAAAAACAACCAGGCAATCATGCTCAGGAACATGGTCTGAATTTACATGTAATTCATCCAACGGAGTTGATGCAACTGCACATAATACAGAAGCTCTATGTACTGCTAGTGGTGTATGGGGATTTCAACAGTCGTGTCGAGGTGGTGCAAGCTTTGACGACATAACCCTAGATTATGTAGACCAGTTGGAAGAAGATTGTGGTGGAGATGCCTTTGCATGTATAAACGGTCCTGCTGTAGATCTCAATGAGAGTGGATATGACCCTAAAAAGCATGTTTCAATTATCTATGAAAATAGTGATACCACAAGCTTTACTCAAGACTTTACAATTGAATCACCTAGATCTAAAGGACATAGCTCGAATATGTATGCAGCAAGTTTTTCTAGAATTTGTTCAGATACATCCACGGCTAAATCAGATTCAGACTTTGATAGTACACTTTTATTACTGAAAGGTGATGAAGTCGAAGAGCTCTCTCCTTTTGAAACGTACGGATCTAATGGAGGAAAAGCTCACGATACAAATGGAGATGGAGTAACAGATGTTTACTATTATGCAGATCATCCTTTTAGAGGTAGAGCATATTATAACAATCCTAGGTTTACCACTTATCCATACTACTCCTTTAGATGTCTGGATAAGGCACAAGATACTAAGGCACAAATCAGGCTGCATGTTAGAGATTGGGACAGACAGTTTGGAGACTCTAATGCCTATATTATGAGACTTAGTGATATTAACCAAACAACACCTCTAATGGACACTGATACGGATCAAGAGGTTGGGAGTCCGTGGAATGACTATAAAGACTGGGATGATCTTTTCTATGATGTGGACTATAATAATCTATCGGATTACGATGGAGACGGAGACGATCTAGACAATCTATTTCATCAAAATAAATGCGTTGATGTTCGAATAGGTACTTGTTATGACGCCTCCTCGAGTGCTACTGCTGATGATAACCAAGAGGACTGTGAAGCCACTGCAGGCCAATATTGGATAAGTGATGATGTTATCTTTCCAGGATTATCCCTATAAAATAAAAAAGCCGCTTTTAAAGCGGCTTTTTTTTTTAAGTTAATTCTTCGTTTGGATCATGGGTCACATCCCCTGGCTCCATATAATTTTGCATTTTATAATTTTTAGCAATCCATACAAAAACAAAACCAAATAGGGCCATCAAAATAGCAAAAAACATAAAGAAGTTTCCACCCTCAAAAACATTAATCTTAGCGATATAAGCGGTAATCATATTTCCAAAAAATACGGTTAAAAGCCACATAGACATAATAGTGGACTTCATACTTCTTGGAGCCTGTGTATAGGCAAACTGAAGACCAGTAATGGAGATCATTACTTCGGCCATAGTGATCACTAAGAATGGAATGATCTGCCATAAGACAGAGATTTTAGTCCCACCATCTAGAATATATTGAAATAAAGCAACAAAAACAAATGAAGCTGCGGCAACAAACATACCTGCTCCCATTTTCTTAAGTGGAGTCATCTCGGTCTTAAATACCCTTTCACATAAAGGATAGATACCAAAGGTAAAAGTTGGAATTAAAACCATCACCATAATTGGATTAAGTGCAGGAATCTGAGAAGGAAGTAAGTCCATCTCAAATCCGAATAGATTTACATGTAGATTCATCTCTTTTGCTTGCAACACCCAACTAGATCCATGTTGATCAAATAATGCCCAAAATATAGTAACGGCAATAAAGATTTTACCTACCCCTAATGCGGCCTTAACTGCCTCTACAGCTTCTTTAGGATGCTCAAGTTCTGCTCCTGCAAAAAAACCATTACCTTTATTTAAGTTCTTAAGTCCCGACTTCAATACATTACTGGTACCATGTGGATTTTTACCCGTTGGTGGAATATGCACATATTCATTTCGTCCCAACCAAAATACAAAAGTAGCAACAAACATGAGTATTCCTGGAACACCAAATGCAACTGCAGGTCCATATGCTTTAAGAGTCCATGGTGTAATCATGGTAGAGAAAAAAGAACCAAAATTAATCATAAAATAAAATAGATCAAAAACTTTTTGTAAGCTCTTTTTTTGATGCGGCTTAAATTGATCTCCAACGTGAGCAGAAACACAAGGTTTAATTCCACCAGATCCTAGAGCGATTAAACCAAGCCCCCAATAAAATCCTGTTTGTGAGCCTTCAAACACGGCCAAAAAGGCATGTCCCAAGCAGTAGACTAAAGAAAGAGTAATGATCGTTTTATATTTCCCCCAAAATCGATCAGAAATATAAGCTCCTAGCACCGGAAATAAATAACAAGCACCAGCAAAGATATGATAATCGGCCGTGGCCTTGGAGTTACTTAATAATAAGTATTGAACTAAAAAAATAACGAGTATAGATCTCATTCCATAATATGAATATCTCTCACATGCTTCGTTCCAAACAATATATTTAATTTGACCCGGGAATTTATCCCCATCTTTTTGAACTGCTACTTCTACCCCAGCAGTTTCTTGAGTTGTAGTCATTATTACTCCTTCGTTTGAAAGGCCTTTGGTCTTCTCTTTCCACCTGATTTTATTTTTTCAGATTTTTCCTTGGCCTTTTCTTTTCTCTGTTCAATTATTTTTTCTGATTCTTCTTTGGATCGTCGAATTGTTTTGGGAGCATCTTTTTTCTGTGTATGAATAGATATATCCACGGAAACATCTCCGTTAACTAAAGTCTGACAGGACAATCTTTCATGAGTAATATGAAACACATTTCCTAAGAGTTGTTTTTCCTCAAAAGAAATATCAGAAATATTTTCAGCACCTTCTTTAATAATGACCACACATTGAGCACAACTGGCACACCCACCGCAAGTGGACTTAATAGCAAAACCGGCTTGGTCTAGGGCATCTCGTAAATTTCCCCCTTCATCTACAGCTACTTCTTGATTAAATGGGAATACTTTTATCCTTGGCATAGCTCTAAACCACTTTTTTAATTTCACGTTCAAGGGTGGATAATATTTTAGATTTAAACGGCTTTAACATCAAAGACAAGGTTAAATCTAGATCACATGAGGTTTGCTCAAATTGCATCTTTAATTCAAAGCCTTTACCTTTAGCTATAATTTCATCACTGTTGTATAAAAGGTCTGCATGGACTTGAAACTTTTTAAGCATCTCTGGAGTAATTGCTGCTTTTACAGCAT
>JBFKKF010000011.1:0-15845 GCA_041631355.1 Bacteriovoracaceae bacterium
GTTTTCTCCCATGGGTACGAAAAAGACTAATACTTTCGCCACATACCCTATAGGCGATGTTGGCTTTTTATCTCCATTAGTTAGGTGAGTCGTATAATTTATTAAAGGTGGAGAGAAACTAGTTTCCCAGGAGTTATGTAAGTAATCACCGGGCTTCATGTAAAGGATTCTCATACCGGGAAAACTTCGTTGGGGACCCCAGTACAAGGTATGTACAGTTGTGTCTTTCTTCTCACAATGAAAGTGTAGTTTATCCAGTGAATTTTCATCCCATCCAAAAAAATTATGTACGAATGGAAAATGCTCATTTTCGGAAAAGTTATCGAGGGTGACAGCAAGGTTTTGATTAAACTCAATAGGATAGCCATCTATCAATAGCCACTCATCTGTATTTGGTAGTTTGGGAAAGCTATCTTCTGAAACATTTGAATTTGCAATCCATATATAGTTATACTTAACAACAACTTTATAAGACTTTACCTTACAACTTATCTTATTTTCCTTTTGATCAATTGGTCTGATGCCTTTTCCATCGCTATCAAACTGAATTCCATGATAAGGACATTGAATTTTTCCATTTTTAAGGACTTTTCCAGGGGATAAATTTGAAAATCGATGAGGGCATCGATCAAGAAGGGCAGATACCTTACCCTGGTGATCTTTGAATATAACGATCTTCTCTGTACCGACTTCTATGCCTTGGGCGGTATTGGCCTTAAGCTTCTTGTATGGATAAACGGGGTGAAATGATTTTAAAATATTTTGCATACAGAAATCCTTCTTATTTACTTATTTAAATTAATATCTTTCATCAGCCCTGTGGAGATAAGAAAGCCTTTTTGATGATACGTAAAGTCTTCTTGGGTTAAATCTATTGGCCCTTGAGGTGCTTTCATTTTTGAGTTAACCAACTCTGCTTTTTTCTCGAGTGGACTCTTCGTGCTAGTAAAGTAAACCCCAAGAGAAAAAATGAAAAAGAGCTCAACTGCTAACAAAAAATTAAAAATTTTGAGTCTCATAACTTTTCTACCTTTGTAAAGCGAAGAACTCTTGGAAGGCGGATTGAATCATCGACTTTAAGGTACGGGGAGTTTTTCGGTCCATTTTCAATGATTCTTAAGTGCTCTTTAATATTCGAAGTCTTAAGTTTTTTTATTTCAACGTAGTTTTTTCCTTGTGTATAAATACCGATTTTACCATTTTTGATGGCCGAATTATTCATTAATAACTCACTTTCATCATTGAGGGAAATAGCAGTGTTGAAGTGATTCTCTAATAAAGAATCATTGATTCGAATCTGGCCATGAATTGCATGCAAAGTGCTTTCACCTCTAAACTCATGGGATGAAAGCTTGTTTAAAACCAGGTCAGAACGCAGCACGGTAATGAGGGACTTAGGGGAAGGGGCACTTATCAGTGTTAAAGTATCTTCAATTAATATATTTCTAGAGTTAGAAATCCAAACTAAGTGATCAGCGGTAGCAGACGTTAGTTCACAGTTTTTTAGACTTAAATTACTCGTGTGGCTAATATTGAGAGCGGCGGGGAAATAACTTAATTTGTACTGACCTCGATTGCCACCGATAAAATGACAATGGGTGCAAATACTACCCTGGGTTTTTTCACCATTAAAAGTAATTACCCCCTGCTTGAATGTGGATAAATGCTTAAATACTATGGGATTAGATTTACTACCAAGCGCTGTTACTTTTCCTCTAAATATTAATGATGAGCCATCCTTTAAAACAATATCCGTTCCGGGCCGAATATGTACATTATCATAAATAACGATATTTTTATTTATTTCGACCTTATCATCCCACACAATGTTTTTTGTAGGTGTTATGTCTAGAATATCCTGTTTAAACTTCCAAGGGTGTAACTGTTGGTAAAGATGATGCCTCGAGAGTTCTTCTTGATGATACTTGGAGTCTAGATGTGCTTTTCTTATATACTTGGCTTTACCTGTAATTAAATTTTTAACTTTTAGTTGGTCACCAATGTCGAATTTATCGTTTTTAGACTTAAGCCAAAAACTGTATTGGGTTTTCAATGTTTGAGATTGTAGATTGAAGTAATTTTTACCTAGGTAGGGAACCAAACTTTCATTTCTAGATTTCAAAACAGCTTGAAATGTCTCATTTATAAAATGAGTCACCGGTTGGTCTTTGTCGGGATCGTAACGATTGTTAAGGTTAGAGTCCCTCCAGATATAAAAGTCTCTTTCTAAGTCTTTTAAAATCGAAAATGGAACCTCTGAAGTGGTTATAATATCAAGACGGTACAGACCATTTTTGATTTTTGTAACGTTGAAATTTGAGTTTAGTTTATCTAAGTGATGGTACAAGAATTGATCGCGTTTCTTGGTGAGAGCAATGAGGTTCTTATAGGATTGATCAAAAGACTGTGGAGTAACGACAGTTGAATACATTAGAAAAATATTATCACCAATATAGTCTGAGTAAGAATACGGCATGCTAGAATATGCAGATGAAAATGTGCGATACCATTTATTTATTGTTGCTAGCCTATTTTTAAGTGATAATGGACCATTGAGTAATTTCCATACCTTTTTTTGGAATCTATTGTTTAGTAAGGGGTGAAACCTAATAAATTCATAAAAAAAGTTTTTACTTAATAGTAACGAATCTGCATGTTGCCAAATATGTCCTTCCCAGGGAATAAAATTAATTTTTCCCTGCTCTGTATCCAAAAATAATCTCATAACGGCTTCAGAGCTAGCGTCCATCCTTCCCCGAATAGCGTCGTATGCCATCATCGTTATTAGTTGATCTAGATTTACTGACTGGATAAATTCTTTGATTGCTGCATTTATAGGCATGCTAAATAGGTTTTTTGTAAATCGTCCCATTACATTTTTGATGAATTTTTCGTTATGGTAAAAACTAGTATATGATGGTGTAAGTAGCTCCCCCCATGAGTGTATCAATTTTTGTGCAAATAATTGTCCTGTTGATTCCGCCCAATCATAGCGATACAAAACTCCAGGCTTTGCATAAAGTGTATTTACTCTGTGAGATAGTTTTTCTTCAATAATACTTAGGCCCATGATTTTATCATTTAACTTCACTGCCACAGGACGTTGGTAAATACTTGGTAAGCCAATGCCTCTCAATAACTCAGAGTTAACCAACGTGAGCGGTAGAAATTGAAAATTAATGGTATTCAGTTCAAAAGATTTAAAAGGAAGTATGAAATCCTCGTCAATTATTTCAATATCCCAACTCTTGTTTTTATGTAAGCTGTTTGTCCCAGAGAATTTTCTTTGAGTGAACTTTGCATGATAAATTTTTCCATCAATTTTGAATGTCCCCAATTGCCCCTTACTTTTACTGCTTTTAAGTAACGCACTTTTCAAGACCCGTGGTGCTAAATTAATTTCAACGGTAGGGAAGTCGGAATTTTGAACGCTGCTCAAGTTACCCCAAGCTTCTTTAACAATATTTCTGATTCCATGATGAGATTCACTGAATACTCTTTTGACATTTTGAGTGAGTGTTAGTTGAGACTCCATTCGAAAAGGATTCTTGTGGTGAAGATATAAAGGATCTGAGTAATAAAGTCCCTGCCATAAAACATATGCTAAAATCGGCAATAGTATAATTTGAGCAAGTAAAAACTTCTTAAAAGTCATTTCCCCTCCCTCGAGACCTTAAGTAAATATTGCTTGAGCTGTTCTACATGGAATGGCGACAAGTCAGAGGTATTGTAAATAACTTTGGCCTTTGTATAATACTTTTCATTAATAAATTTCTGTAAAACGGGGTGCTTAAAGAGCTCGAGAAAACCCTTGGCCTGGATGGTATTAGAATGATCTAACTTGTTGAAAAACTCAATGTGATATTTAGCTTCATCAGGGCCTTCTAAATTGAATCTACAGGTTCTTTTATTTGCTAACATCTGTGAACATGGAAGTTGTATAAACTCACTGTATCGTTGAATTTTTTGAGTTTCCAACCACAATCTTTCGATGAAATGCTCTCTTTTGTTGGTTTTTCGTACAAAAAATCGTTGTTCGGCCGCTCGTTGGCTTTGCACTAGGTTTTCTGTGATGATATTTCTCAAATACTTATATTCATCCCCCCATTGTTTAATGGAGATAACCTCAATTTCTTGAAGGCTTAATTTACAAGTTCTTTGCTCATAGAAGAAATCCTTGCAGTCATATTTACCGTCCTTACCTAAAGGGGAGATCAAACGGTCAAATTTATGATTTAGTGTCGAGATTTTTAAAGCATCTATAACGTGAACAGTATCGGAGTTCTCCCATTTTATTTCGCCAATCATGTTCTGTAATTTATTACGGGAAAATCTGCTATATAGATAAAAGCTGCTACCGCTCAAGGTAAATACAGTTACAAATAATATCATAAACTTGAGTTGCTTATTCATTGATTGTAACCTCCTTTTCACCTAGAAGACTTTGAAGTGCTAGATGGTATTTGGTATCTTTCGAATTAGTGATCAGTTCGATTTGGTTGGTATTAAGTGCTTTTTTTATAGTATTAAAAACTAGAGTTTTATCGTGATCAAAGTCACCTAGAATTCTGTCTATTCCGCTGATTAATGATTCACAATGCTCTACTTGGAACCCATTCTTTTTGAGGTACCCAATAAGTCCTAAAATCCCACGCTTATAGAGGCGTTTTTCACCCTTGGTCAGTTTTAGCTTATTGTTTAATATGTATTCAACGGTGTTATTTTGTGGGGGAGAGTAAGAGTGACAACCTTCTTGCAAAACAACTTCTTTAATTTCCTCAAGTAGGTGAGAAGAAGATACATCAAGCTCAACCTCGAGCTCCCAAAAATAAGGGCTCTCTGCTTTTTTTGTTTTCATGGGGGATAGAGTTTTTGCTCTAAATTTATCAATGGAAACAATAAAAGCTTCTGAGTCATAAACAATCCAAGGGGATTGAATGACCATATGAAACCTTTTTCTCCAGAGGTCACTCGTTAAAATGGGACGTAGTTTAAATGATTTTCTCGAATCATATTGGTTAATGTATTTGGCAAACTGCACAGCAGGTTCAAGATATTGTCCATGGCTTTTTCCTGTTTGTGCCACCTCTATTAATTTTTGAGGTTTAGGGAAATTATCGAAGACGATGATCTTTCCTATAGACTTCATAAAACCTTTAATCATTGGGTTGGCTGCATATAGGATGAATCGACTTTCAAAACTCCAACTCTGTCCATCAACTACTTTGTGATTCGTTTTTGTCTGCAATGAAGCTCTGTGGGGGAAATGCTTTATGGAAGAAGGGTTCTGTAAGTGCTTCCGATACTGGTCATAACTTTCAAATCGTTGTCTAAGCCTGTAACTTCCCAAGGTTTTATAGTTTATCAGATCAGCGGTATCGAAATAAATATCTTTAAAAAATTCAACTCCATACGTCTCAGAGATAGCGTATTCTTGTTGAAGAATCTTTGTCATCTTAAAATTGTTGTTTTGATTTAGTTTAAAGAGGGCATCTTTTACAATTGAACCTATCTCATTGATATCGAGGCTCTTTTTTGAGGTAATGATATATTTAAATTCTTTCTCCCACCTGTTAAGTCCATAAGATTTCAGGTCTTTTCTCTTAACTTCGTCTATCGTCCAATTTGATTTCTCTTCTAAGACATAAAAACTAGTACCTCCAATAAGGAGAATACCAACGAAAAGAAATAGGATTCTCTTTTTGGCGGGAGTCATCATTTATTTAAGAAATAGAAATGGGGCTAAAGGTTATATTGTGACACTTTTCAAGTTTATTCATGTCTCCCATAACTTTTGCTAAAGGAAAGTCCTGCTTAATATCAGCGATATAACAAAAATGACTTAATTCACCCGACACGGAAAATGATTGTGACAATTTTAAGTTCGCTGTTTTTTGCTTTAAATACTCTTCAACCGCTTGTATTGCACTTTCAAGGTTTTGATTTTCAACCTCTAGGTCAATTAGGTATCTTTGACTTCCTACTCTGTTGATTCTAACCCACTCCATAATTAAGTAAACAGAAAAGACAATAGTACAGGCTATAATGAGAGTTTTGTAAGCTCCTGATCCAGCAGCAATACCAATACCAACACTCATAAAAAGAAATGTCATTTGCTTGATCGACTTAATAGGACTCCTAAATCGAATAAGTGACAACGCAGCAAAAAGTCCAAATGCTCGCGGTAAACTACTTCCTATAGCTGTAAGAACTAGACAGACAATTAGAGATATCAAAACTAATGACTGTAAAAAAGAGCTTTCATAATTTTGATCCGTGGTTGTTCTGTATAATAAGGCCCAGATCAGGGAAAAGGCTACCGCCATACCCATTCTAATCGCAATTTCCCCAGGGCTGATTGATGATAAAATAAAGTTTTCAAAGTTCATAGATACCTCTTAAATATTTTTTAGCTCACTCATGCATCCGTAATATTTAGATACTGATTGGTGATATTTATCTAGTTGATTGATGAGTTCTGTTATTAATCTAGTTTTATGATCAAATTTAATCTCTAGTATTCGCTCATTTGCTTTTAAAAAACGAGATGATTTAAAATGCTGTGTCCTTCCTCGGAACTTGCAATGACGTATATTTTTATCAATAGTAATTCTAATACTGGGGTTTCTCTTCTCTGTCCAAGCCTGCCGAGTATATTTAATCCATATTTGTGGATGAAAATGGTAAAATTCCGATAAATCCAAACCAATTTTTTTGATTAAACGAAGACTGTGCTCAGAAAAATCCTGATCACTTAATCGGTATCGGTTTTTATGGACATATTTGTCCATCCTTTTTTTTATTTCAAGAAATCCATTTCTGTCATCATTGTAATAGCGATATCTAATCTTACTTTTTAAATTGTCCCCGTCTTGCTTCTCCCTGAAAGATCGAAGGTCTTTGGTATCGAAGTATAGACTTGTTATTTCATACTCACCCAGAGATGAATATGTATCTAAGTTGAACTTTGATTTAATAATGGGCATTAATTGGGATATAATATAGTCATCTATAACGAATTTAACTTCGTCTCTTTGAAAAATATCTTTCATACAACATACTTTATTATCATTATAATTCTCTGACAATTATATTGGGGACTTAGGGCGAGGATGACGTAATCACTTGCTTATTCCTGACCCACACACTCGGCTTTATCAGCTATTGGTAAAGTTCAAGTTCTCACACAGTTAATTTTTAAGTAAGATACAGTGATGATCAACAGAAAACTACTTCACTTATATCTAGCTTATTGTCCGGTTATACATGTTAGCTTAGTTATTTTCTTTATTTCCTATTATGGAGTTTTAGAAATTCAAAAATTTAGCTTGTATATTGTACTTTTAGGGATTTTAATCCATGAGTGGTTGTTTCCATACCACTCCCGTAAAATTAAAAAGCATACTGCAAACGATGTTGTTAGTTTTATTGTTAATATTTTAATACTTAGTACTTTTTGGACACTGTTTGTAAGGAATTACTATGGAGTTCTAGAGAGTAACTTAATTAAAAAAATTAATAATGATCTTCCATTCATACTTCAAGTAACTCTGATAGTTATTTTCATTGATCTTTTGATTTATATAACTCACAGATTACAACATATTATTCCTCTAGTGTGGAGATTTCACAGGGTCCATCATAGTGTGCCTTTGTTGCGGGTCATTAATGGTTATTATTTTCATCCGATTGATTATATTATAGGTGCGCTCATTCCCTTTTCATTGCCTGCGTTTTTGGGAGTTGATGGGGAGGTTTTATCCGTCGCCCTACTTGTACTAATGATTCCTCATCTACTTGCCCACTCCAATATCAAATTTGAATTTCCTAACTGGTATACCAAAGTATTTTATACAAATTTTCACCATCGCTGGCATCATTCAACAAATCCTGATGAGTATAATAGAAACTTTGGGGGCGCACTTACAGTTTGGGATCATTTGTTTGGAACATACTATCTTCCCAAGGACAAAACCGAGCCATCGCATTACGGGTTAGCCGGAACTGATCCATATATTGAGCAAGGATTTTTGCAAACAATTTTTAAATCTTTTAAAAAAGATATAAGCTAATAGCGTATGAATAGTATAATTATTGTCACCTACAAAAGAGAACAACTTTTCGAGGAATGCTTGGAAAGTATAGTTCATGAAATAAAAAGTCCAAGTGAATTTGAATTTATCATAATTTTCAATGATGGTCGTAAACGAAACCTAGAAAAATTTGAACTTACGAATTTAAAAACAATTGTACTTAATAATGAAACCCCTGCATTTGCGAGAAATCAGGGGCTAAAGCTTGCTACTGGTCAATGGATATGCTTTCTTGATGATGATATTGTTGTGGGAGAGAATTATTTTATTAGGGCCAATCAGATTATTAATGAAAATAGGGAACTCGACGTTTTTGGAGGTCCGGATCAGGTGAGAAGTAATGCCACAAAATTTGAAGTCTATACTTCCTATGTATTACAGTCTACTTTGGGAACTTTTAAAACAAGAAGAAGACATACACAGCTAGCCGTGAATAAGAATGCCACAGAGTATGATCTTATCTTGTGTAATTTGTGGATAAAGAGACAGTCCCTTTTACAATTAGGGCTTGAATTTAACGGTAATTATGCTCGAAACGAAGAGAATGTATTACTTCACCTAATGAAGTCAAAAGGGGCACAATTAGCTTACTTTCCCCACTTGATTGTTCATCATAAATATAAAGGAAGCTTTGGGCAACTAGGTAAAGCTATTCGCAGTAGTGGATATCACAGAGTATTATCTATTTTGCAGTACAAGAGTTCATTTGACTTTATTTTCTTCCTCCCTCTATTGTTTGGAATGTGCTTGATTATATTAAGCTTGTTTGAACAATGGGTGATGTTTAATTTGTTCATAACAGTTTATTTAGTAACAAACCTCTACTTTTCGTTACAAATTTGCATCAAAACCAAAAAAATAGAAACTCTGCTCACAAGCTATGTTTTGCATATATTTTTCCATCTAAATTATGCTTTGGGAACGATGTTAGGTCTAGGAACTGCTTTTGGTGGGAAATTAGAGTTTTTAAGTTTTAGAACAAATAGTAAGCAGAGTTTAAAGTGAATATGGAAGACACGAATCTGAACGTTTTTAACAAGATACTCACTCAGCATCAAGAAAAACTTAGAATTAAGATTAAAGGCAAGTCGATGCAGCCTTTATTAAAAGATGGTAAAGAAGTAGAGCTGTGTAAAATAGATTCGGTTGAGGAACTAAAGAGATTTGATATTTTGGTTTTTTATGACAAAGTTGAGGATATATTTATTTGTCATTATTTTTGGAAGTTGGGTAAACATTTTGTAAAAGACGAAAATGATTATATTTTGACTCGGCCATTAAATCCACTGACAGGTTATGATACTCCTGTAAACCCAGAAATGATACTTGGAAGAGTTAAGAATGAAAGCTTTCCGCTGTGGCTTAAAATGTACGTATTTATGGGAAATGTTTTTCTAAGGAGTAGATAGAGGTGTCAATTTTAAAATTTGCTGAAGAATTTAAAATTGCTAAGGTTTTAACCTTGTTTAGGATGAAGGCAAGATATCGAAACACCGTTGCAGGTTTTGTCTGGGTAACAATTAATCCCATCTCTCTATTTATTGTTCATGCTCTAATTTTTAAACACGTTTTAAAAATAGACTTACCGAGATATTCGTTATTTTTAATGGGGGGAGTGCTTCCCTGGGTATTTGCGACCAGTTCTGTCAATATGACAACGGGCTTGTTTGTTACTTCAAGGCAAATACTTAACTCTTTTAAAATCAATCCATTTATTTTGATTTTTTCAACGATTATTGATAATTTTTTAAACTTTTGTTTTGCGCTTTTTATATTATTAACTATTTACTTCTTGGGCTTTTCACAAGATATATCAGGTCTTGGTTTCATATTGCTTCTGCCCTCAGCATTATTGGTACTTATTGTCGTTAGTTTGTTATGCAGTATACTCGCACTATTTCATACTTTTTATCGAGATACAATGTATGTAGTTCAGTTCATCAATAGTATGATGTATTTTCTAACTCCAATATTTTATCCTGTAAGTTTAATTCCTGAAAAATTTAGATTTTTAGTAAACTTTAATCCTTACTATATTCTTATTCAACCTTTTCAAATTTGTTTGTGGGATTTTGATTTGAGTCGATTGTTTATTTCCTTATCACAGGTTTCTGTACTTGGAATTATACTGGGAGTAATTCTACATTTATACTGGAAGAAAAAACATGCGGAGTTTTATATCTATGTCTGATGCTATTTTGTCAGTTAAGGACCTTACAATTCAGTACAGGATAAAAAAATATCCTATTGTCACATTGCGCGATAAATTCATTCACTTACTAAAAGATCCCTTTAGTATTTTTCATTCACCTAGTTATTATAATGTTTTGAAAGGAGTGAATTTACAATTCTCAAAAGGAGAAGTGGTGGCACTCTTGGGAGTAAATGGAAGTGGGAAGTCTTCACTATGTAGGTACTTGTCACAAATTTGTAAACCTCAAATTGGCCAAGTCTTAGCAAATGGAAAAATTAAGGCCATTTTTAATACGGATGTGGGGGTGATTCCCGAACTTTCCGGGCGGGAGAATGCTTTTTTATTGGCATCGATGATGTATCCGGAACTATCAAATAATGAGATAAAAAAAATAGCCGATGAAGCAATCAGTTTTAGTGAACTTGGAGAGTATGCAGATGTAGCGTTTCAATATTATTCTAAGGGAATGAAAGCGAGGATGTATCTTTCGCTGATATCATCGGAGCCCGCTGACATTTTGATTCTTGACGAAGTGTTTGATGGTGCAGATGTATTCTTTAATCACAAAGTGAGTATTCGCATAAAAGATATGATTAAGAACTCAGGGGTTGTGATTTTTGTTAGCCATTCATTAGAACATGTTACTGAGGTATGTAATAGGGGTATTGTTTTAAATGGAGGAGCAGTTGCTTATGATGGTGCCATTGACGGTGCTAAAAACTACTATCTTGAGCACTGCAGCCTACAGGGATAGTGGTAAAAACATGACATCATTGAAAGTTTTGTGTTAGCTTAAATGTTTAAAGAGTAGAATTTATGTAAAGGCTTTTCTGAGTGGATAATGAGAGATTACAAAAAATAAAAAGAGTAAATGAGGTATCTTCTTGTTTTTGTCTTGCTAAATGGCTCCAGGTAACGATTGACTTACAAAATGGTCAAACTCATAGCTGTCACCATCCCGGACGGCATACTATTCCTCTCGCAGAATTAGAGACAAATCCTTCGGCTCTTCACAATACGAATTTTAAAAAAGAACAACGAAAAAAGATGTTGGAAGGCACTAGGCCTGAAGAGTGTGATTATTGTTGGAATATTGAGGACCTGGGGGAAAATGATGTCTCTGACCGAATGATTAAGTCGCTAGATTATTGGGCCTTTGATAAACTTGAAAAAGTAAAGGATGCACCATGGGATGAAAATATAGTCCCTACCTATTTGGAAGTGATGTTTGAGAATACTTGTAACCTTGGATGTATGTATTGCTCTGCTCAGGTGAGTTCTAAGCTAAACAATGAGTTGAAACAATTTGGTTCATACTCTTGGGAAGTTCCACATCATGGTATGGAATACATCGAATACCCCGCTCAAGAAGACAATCCTTATATTAAAGCATTTTGGAAGTGGCTACCTGATATCATAGATGAGTTGAAGGTCCTTCGAGTTACAGGTGGTGAACCTCTACTTTCTAAAAACTTATACTTACTTCTTGATTATTTAGATGCAAACCCAAATAAGAAGCTTCGTTTTGCAGTTAATAGTAATTTATCACTTCCTAGTGAGCGCTTTAAAAAGTTTGCGCTTAAAATTAGACAATTACTTGATCAAGAAAAGATTGAAGCATTTGAGCTGTATGTCAGTATTGATACTTTTGAAGAGCAGGCAGAGTATATTCGTTCAGGGCTGAGCTTTGAAAAATTCAGCAAAAACATGAAGATTGTGCATGATATCCTCCCAGAGGTACATATTACAATCATGTGTACGTTTAATGTATTATCAATTCCTAAGTTTGGAGAATTTATTGATCTCGTTGCTGAGTGGAAAAGAGTGCATAAATCTTTAATGTTGGATATTTCTTACCTTAATCATCCAAGGTACTTATCACCCAATATAATTACTGAGGATTTTCACAATTTAGTTCGCAGCTATGTAGAAAAAATTGGGACAACGCCTGGGTTTTTCGATTACGAAGTCGATAAAATGCGCCGTCTGTATCACTATATATTAAGTAAAGATAATGAAATCGATGAGCGAAGAAAATTTGCAATCTTTATTGAAGAGTATGATAGAAGACATGGAAGAAATTTTTCAGAGATTTTTCCCACGATGGATCGATTTTATAAAGAATGTAAATTAATCGCTGTGAGGCATAAACCTTAATCGAGAAGCCGTATCTTTTGCTCTGATGAAAACTTACACTGGGTATTTTTTCCAAAGAGGCGGTATCTGCTTTTTGCAACAACTCTATAAATGAAATCTCTAAAGCTTCGAGGAAATACCTTTAGTAAATAACTAAGCTTACCTATAAAACTTACCCGAGCAAGTATTTCTATAACAGCGTTAGAAGCGAAGTAAAACTTATCGTCAGAATCCTTAAAGACTAGATAGTCCAAATTTGGACCAAGTTTATATTTCTTAGCGGTAATGCCTGTTAAGGGAGCATAATAGAAAGTTCTTTTTCGATCTAATCGAACTAGTAACCTTACTAAAGAGTTACAAAGATTGCATTGGCCATCAAAAAAGATGATATTCAAATCATGTCTCTACTAGTTCGTATGAACCATCAGCATCGTGAGTTTCTCTACCAGTTACAGGAGGGTTAAAAGTACAGATAAGTCGCATATCCTCGGTTCCGCCTCTGAGGATATGTCTATCGTTATTATCTAGAGCATATAAAGTTCCATTTTCAATAGGGTGCACTTCTCCTGTTTCGAGATCTTCAACACTACCGTTGCCTTGTACACAATAGACGGCTTC
The DNA here is from genome assembly GCA_041631355.1 of Bacteriovoracaceae bacterium. GTDB lineage: Bacteria > Bdellovibrionota > Bacteriovoracia > Bacteriovoracales > Bacteriovoracaceae. The sequence goes on from JBFKKF010000011.1 coordinate 13,042, forward strand.
TAAATGATTTTTATACCAAAGTGTCATCTCTGCTCCTGCTGGTATAATGGTCTCGTGCATGGAAAAACCCATATTATCTTTTTTAAGTAGTAACCTTCGGCTAGTCCAACCTGGCCCTTTAACCTCTCTTTCAGTTCCAATGATATTTTCAAGTTTCACTATTTTCATAACTCTTTCCTTTAGTCTTATTTAACATCATAACAAGTATTTGTTTTTGGATCGTAGTCATCACAATCTCTTGAGAAATCAATGTTGTGAGTACGAGTTCTATTTTGTTCTTCTACATATTGACTTTCTTGTTCTCTGAAGGTTTCAGCACAAAAATACTTAAATGATCTTGCCCGTCTATTTAAGCGATCACGTTTAACTGCACACAAATTATAACCTTCTTGGCACGTGTAATCCCAGTAAGTTTCTTTAACCTTATGGTTATAACCATTTACTAATTGATAGTTACAACGCTCAATTGCAGAGTAGCGATGTAGGTAACCATTAAATGAGTAGTAGGGATAACCATTTACTTCTACATAGCCATTAGGTCTCTTTGTTGGATAGAAGTACCAGTGAACATAGAAGTAATTTGGATGCTCATCTCTCATATAATAGTAGTAGCCATGACTGTAGTGGTGGTGGTGATATCCTGAGTGGTAGTAATATGGATCATGACTATAATAGTAGTAGCGATAATGTCGGTGGCCATATGGTCTATGATAATTATGAGAATTGTATGTAACCCTTGTTGGACCAACAGAAACTTTACTAGGTGATTTGGTATTAACGCGAACTCTATTGTTTACATTTAGTCGGGGATTAGTAACTCTAACATTAGATCTGATCGGGGAAGAAATTCCTCCACCTAGGTCAATACCGCCGTTGCCGACGAGTGCATAGCTGGGTACATGAGTAAATACTGAACAAAACAAAATGGCTTTACTGATTAAGTTAAATCTCATTATGTGCTCCTTGTGTTTTTTCTATTAATTTCTTATAGCATTTAACTAGGTTGCGCTGCATCAAATGCTGGATTAGCATGAAATTTTTTCATTAGATTTAACTCTTACAGTAAAAAAACCACAAATTTCCTTCCATTTTAGCCGTGCTGTGTTAAATAAATAAAAACTCAGGAGACAAAAATGAAAATAAAATTATTTATTCTAATAAGTATTTTAAACATGATTTCAACGAGTTATGCCAATGTGGGATTTCGGTACCTAGAGGGTAGTTTTTATAATATACGAGGAAGTGTGGCCAATAGTTGCGATATCCCTCGACTAAATCGCTACGGACAATGTTTTCAGCAATGTGCAGTGGCCCAATGGAGGAGTTTTAATGGAATGCGCTTCGGATATATCCAAATAGCAACCCCATACGGTCTTAGGTGGGAACAAAGAAGAGTGTACGGACAATGGTGGTACTACACTTGGGCCTGGAATACATTTCCAAGTAACGCTTGCTTTAGATATTAATTAAAATTTATTGACAGTTAATCGATAACTCGATTTAATATTCCGTCTAGAATAACTAAAGTGAAGGAAACTTCAATTGGTGAATATTTGTGATGGATTATAATAAAGGTATGTCTCCTAGATGGATGAGAAATATTAAAAGTTCTCTCTTAAATCTTCCCATAACCAAGAAGATGGGCTTGATTATTGCTAGTTTATCCACTGTAACTATAGTTGCCCTCGTTACCTGTCTTGTAAGTGTTAATGTTTTATCTGGTCTTCGGGCCTATGTCGGTGGTGAAAGCCTTTGGTCTAAAGGTCAAAAAGACGCCAATTACTATCTATGGAAATTTGTCGTTAGCAAAGACGAACAAGACTACGAAAAGTTTAAAGAGTTTTCTCAAGTCCCACTTTCAGATAGGGAAGCAAGACTGGAGATGTTTCGAGAGGATTTTGATTACAAGATAGCGAAGCAAGGACTTGTTGAGGGAAAAAACCATCCCCACGACGTATGGATTATGGTTTTAATTTTTAGACACTTTGCATGGGTTCCTCACGTTGCAAGAGCACGAGATGTATGGAGACGCGGAGATGCTAAATTATTGGAGCAGATTGAAATTGCCGAGAAAATCTATGAAGTAGTAAGGAGCAATCCCAGTGATCAAGCCAAGTTAAAAGCACTATTGGATGAATTGGATAAAAATAACTTGGAAGTGACAGCTTTAGAAGATGAGTTTTCCTACGTGCTAGGGGATGCCTCAAGAATCGCAGCAAATTTATTGATGTACTTCACCTTATTATTAATCTTTTTATTTATAGTGGTTGTTTACCTGGTTACTAAAGCCGCATCCAAAGTTGTTACCGAAAGAATAGAAAATCTCAACAGAGCTGTTAAGCAGGTTGGAGAGGGGAACTATAACTTTGATATTCCTGTTGATTCAAAAGATGAGATTGGCACTCTTGCGGAAAACTTTAAAATCATGGCCGAAAAACGTAAAGAGGCTGAAGATTATATAAAGTGTAAGGCAGATGAACTAAAAGATGGGTATGAGAAATTACTTGAGGCAAATAAGTTAAAAGAAGCTTTTTTGGCCAATGTTTCCCATGAATTAAGAACACCTCTGACAATACTACTAGCAGGAATAGAGCAAAATATAGAGGATTTAGAGAGGGATCCAAAAGAGAGTAAAAGATTAAAGTCTTTGAAGCGAATGCACAACAACGCTATACGCTTGCTACAGATGGTTACTTCATTACTGGATTTTTCTAAATTAGAGTCCGGTAAGATGACTGAAGACAAAGAGCACACATATGTCTACATGTTAGCAGAGTCCATAATTTATGATTTTAAATTAATGA
>JBFKKF010000012.1:0-15123 GCA_041631355.1 Bacteriovoracaceae bacterium
ATCAGTATTAGACAGCTACTCACTCACACTTCAGGGTTAATTCGACACCCACGGCCTGAAGATCAATCCATTGAATCTTTAATTGATTATACACTAAACCCACCAACTGGTTCTAGTTTTATTCTAGCTCCTAGTGGAAGATACTATACCCCTGGATATAAATTTAAATATTCCAATTTGGGGTTTGCTCTTTTAGGTGAAGTCGTTGCACGTTTATCAAGTATGCCGGCAACTGAGTTTATAAAACAAGAAATCTTAACTCCACTAGGTATGATGAATACTTACTGGCATGAAAGTGAAATTCCACAAGAGATTAGAAGTTATGCCTACAATAAAAGCGGAGAGACTTGGGTTAAGGTTGCGGACTCAGACTTACAAGGTTATGCCAGTGCGGGAGCCATTTACTCAAACATAGATGATCTAGCTAAATGGATGGGATTACAGTTTCAAACGAATCCTATTGATACTCCGCCAATTCTTAATCCTTTTATAATCGATTATATGCATAAGCCCCAAACATTTATGTCTCGTGGTGGAAACAATGGGACAGCAATCGCATGGAGAACACAAGTTTATAATGGTCAAGTTCAAACGACTCATGATGGAAGGACTGAAGGATACATGACGAGTTTTGAGTTTGATAAAAAAAACAATGTGGGGGTTATCGTTTTGGCATCAAATTCAATCGTTGATTTAGATGTTCTAGGAAATGAAATGCTGGCCCATCTGCAAAAAAGTATTAATGATGAAAAAATAGCTTTGAATAAAAAGAAGATCGAGCTTTTGGCCAAAAGATTACTTCCTTATTTGCAACTAAAAAAAATCACAGGGTATGATGAAATTTTTACCGAAAGGCTTTTAAATGCAGTACCTCCAGGAATGACTTGGGTTGAAGCATTTTTAAATCTTCAAAACTATTTTGGGAAAACACTAAGCCTTGTTAAGGTTGAAATGTCTTCAAAGAATGAATACGCAGCCTGGGTGAGCTATGAAACAGATAAGGGAAAAATTGATTATCTCTTAGAGGTCTCTGAAGGAGTGGATGACAAACTTTCAGACATTACCCCTGGTGAGTTTACTCCTAACCTAAACTAAGCAATTTGCACTTTATCACAGAGGGAATCAAAGAAAATATTGCTTCCCTCTGAGCCATAGACTTCGACTACATCGCTGATTTTTTTATCTTCAATATAAACCACATAATCAATATTATTTGTGATGAGCTTTAATATTACATCAAAGCCTAGGTCTTGAGGGGAATACATCTTAAATAAAAGCGCCATTCTCATGAGGGCATCCTTTGCTGAATTAGCATGGATGCTGGAAAGAAAACCATTATGGCCCGTATTAATAGCAAGTAGGGCGGTTTCTACTTCATTAGACCTCATTTCTCCTAAAATTATTCGGTCTGGGGACATCCTCATAGCATAGCTCATGTATTTATTCATGGTTTTATTGGGGCCATCTTCATCTTGCACAAGGCGCGTACTAATAGAGTTAGGAGCAATGAGTTCCTGGGTGTCTTCAATTAATATGACATGTTCATCCTTTGGAATCAGTCCGATCAGTGAATTAATAAAGGTGGTTTTACCACTTCCAGTGGCGCCTGCAATTAAAACATTTTTTTTATTCTGGATAATACTCTCATAAAAACTTTTATCGTTTGAGTAATGAGTGATGGGAATAGTCGTCTTGTTGAGAAATCTAATAAATAACTTAGAGACTCCTTCAGGAGAGGTCGAGTAGTGAATTAAAGTCATTCGAACGGGATATCCTCTAAACTCAGTATAAAACGAAGTGTAGGGGAACTTTATATTCCAACTTTGATTATTTTGTAATGCTAGAACTTCAAGTGCGGCTTGATAATCCTTGGTGGTCAAGTCTGTGTCCGTCTGAATTTTTTCGTTGGCAGTTTTAAGGATGATCGCAAAAGGAGAGTGGATAAAAATTTCCTCAAGCTCCTGAGGTAAATCGGGTAGAAAACTTAGGGTGGTAATTTGCTGATGCCAATTCTTTAATAGCCGATAATACTGACTAAATTCTTCTTTTTCTTGTGAGGGGATATTTATTTCTTCAAAACGTTGAACACATCCTTTGCCCAACTCTTTAAAAAATTGTTTTTGAATAGTTTCAATAATATTATTTTGCATTTTCTTCTCCTGAACTGAGAGTGGCATAGACGATTATTTTTTTATGTTTTTGATTTTTATTGGTACTTGAAAAGAAATGTTTTAAGAGGGGAATTCTTCCTAAGACTGGTATGCTGTCTTGATTTTTCATGTGAGAGTTATAATCAATATGAAATAGTTCTACGGGTTTATTTAGAGATAGATAAATACTCGATTTTCCCTTAGGGCCTGAAATCACATCGTCACTGCCATTGGTTAACTCTGAGCTATAATCCATTAAGAAATTAGTCTTTCTCAAGCTCACTCTTCCATCAATTTTAAGGCCTGCAAATTTCCATTGTATTTGTCTTCTATTTCTTGATCTAATTTGAAATGGGATCTCTCCTCCTAACTGGAGGGAGAAGTTATTGTCTAGAATTGTTTTAACGATGGGACTGGTCACAATTTTTGCGGTCATATCTTGATTAGCTAGTAATACCTCATCTGTTTGTAGGTCGACCATACCATTAGTTAAGGCATCTTTAAGATTAAATTGAATTTTATTAAGGCCAGAGTCTGTTGAGAGGTCATGGGTACTGTCTACTGAGATTATATGAAACTTTACCTGTAGATTTTTTGCAGAGTATTTTTGATTTAGCTCCTGAAATACTATTTGATATTTATTTTTAAATTTCTCAATTATTTTTGACTTAGGGTCAGCTCCTTCATAGATACATTTTATTTGCAGCTTGATCGCATCACAATTGATATAGCTATGGCCATATTGATAAAATTCTTCATAGATTTCAGCAATGATCTGATTAGATATTTTCTTGTCCAATTCAATATTATAAATAATATTTTGATACTTAGTATTGTTGATTTTTTGAAAGATCAAATAATCGGCCACAGAAGATATTGTTCCGCTAATATAGAGAATCTCCCCGACGATTTTAGTGTAAAGGTTTAGTCCTTTAAGAATTTGCAGGACTTCCATCTGTTTTAGTTGCTCCCGCTTAGAGATAACATAGATTCGGAAGATGGATTTGAGTCCCTTGTGTTTCCAGACTATCAAGTCGCTAAAGCCCAAGGATTTTCCTTTTATAAGGATTTTATGCTTTGCAGGAAGATATTTATAGCTAATCACTTCCTTATTTCCCACAGAGAAATTTCTTAAATTTTCTATGGTTAGCTCAGTTTGCTCCCCTTTACTTAGGACTATATCCCCTGGATTAACTCCATTTTCTGCATGCGCAGCATTAAGGAAGAGAAAGATTTTGACAACTAAGATCATAAAGGTTAGAAATATTGCCTGATTTAAATACTTTAAAACATAACGTGAGGAAATTAATATGGGTTCTAAAACAATGCAAACACGTACACGCAGAAAGTTAAAACTTAAAAAAATGGGTGCAAAGAGAAAAAATGCAAACGAAAACAAGGGAACAACTCCAAAGTTTGCAATCCATCCAGATAAAAAATAATTAGCTAGCATTTTAAGCCTCAATTTTGAAGGTTTTTAAAGAGTTAATAATATTATGTAAATTATAATTGGGGAGCTGTATCAGTTCCCCTTTTTTGTTGATACACAACTCTAAAAATCTTTTATCTCGACTAATACATCTTTCACCAACTTTTAATCGGATAAGACTCTTTGGGATATTGTACTTTGTCCTGAAAATGTTTTTTGTAACCTTGGCCAGTTCAAATTTATTACTGTCAACATAGATATTAATGGCAGAGGACTGTACACTGGTACTTAGTAGTAAGAGTGAGCTAAATAGTAATTTCATGGGTATCCTTGGTTGTCTTTGTGGTTGATTTTAAATTGGTTTTAAAGGGAAGTAGTTTCAAATTCTTGGATTGGATTATCTTATCTACATAGTCCATATGTACTGAGATAATGTATTCATTATGAGTAAGCTCTGCTCCTAATAACTGTCCTTGCTCACCTTGTGCTTCTTTTCCAACTAAAATGGCAAACGGAACAATTCTCTTATTATATTGATCATAAATACTTATTTCTTTATTTTCTTGATAGGCGACAATAAGCTTGGCGGAAACTTTTATCTCGACATAATCCTTACGGTATATAGGAGCATCAACAAGATTTTGACTGGGTGTTTGTTCACTTATCATACTTCCGATCATATAGCTTAGACAGTTAGTAATAAAAATAATAAGCAGGAGTTTAATTCTTGTTTGTTTGTTAATTTTTTCCATATTTGTTCTCTAGTTTTTTCCAGGTCTTTATGAAGTGTGCTTGGGATTTCATCTCTTTCTGATAGATACGTTTATTGATTTTAAAGTGATAGATAAGTAATGAACTTAAAATGGAAGCGATGAGCGCCACTTCCAAAAAGCAGATGCCTTTTTCATTTTTGAACGGATCTTTAATGATTCTATATTGTGTATAGAAGTGATTTTGTAGGATTTGTTTGTGATTGTGACTTTCCAGCTCTTACTCCTAGGAATTGTTTGGTCAAATTGATCTCGTTTGAACTTAATCAATCCGTGATAGGGTGTTTTTGCCATGGAATAAGGTAATTTACAGCCAGAAAGGTGAATTTCAGTGAGAAACTTCAAATATGAAATGCGCAGACTCTCTTGCAGGGCCTTAAGACCTACGCGAGCTGCCTTTATGCCAGCTTTAGTGATCATTCCAATACCGGGAAAGAAAAATGAAGTAAAATTGCCAATTTTTAGCATTTTTAGAGCATTATTAATTTTTTCTATATGGCGGATAAAGTTTGTGGTTCTCCCATTAACCCTTTTTGCACATAAAAGGACTTGTCTTTTATGGGAGCTATCTTGCAGGTGGGATAGATTAACTCCTATAAAATTAAGGGAGATAATAGCAAATAACAAAATAAAGACTAACCCTGCAAAAGAGATACTACCTTTTTCATTCATTATTAATATTTCCCTTGATGACGTGTCTTGCTCCCTTTTGACAAGCAGATATACTTGGCAATCTAAATGTTTTTGTACCAGTGACGAGGGGAGCGAGTTCTGACTGATGGGATGTAAATGCTTTTTTCAGCTGGCAGTCAATACGAGTTCTCGATTGCATCTGAATCCCCCAAAGGAAAAAGATAAAGGAAAATCCTATAATAAAGCTATAGACTTGCATTAGTTAATAACTAGCTCGTTTTTAACTTTTCTATCAATTTGTTCCATTCTTTTATCTAAGGTTTTTCCAAATTTTTTAACGGTGGCCAGGCAAAAAATTCCTATTAGACCGGTTAAAATAATATATTCCATTACACCTTGTCCTTTTTGATTTTTAATTGTCGATTTTTTCATTTTCATTTGTCATCCTTTGTTAATGAGGGTGTTGATCTTGCTAATATTCAAAAACATTTCTAGCAAGTCTTGTTCACGTTCAAAGCAATATAAGTGCCAATTAGTTTGAGCCTTTAAGTGATGAAAATTAAATGAATAACGAATAACTGAGCGAAAAGATGGGATAGTTTTTAAACTTTTTTAACATAAATGAGTAAAGAGATTGCGCCAGCTCATGACTCACTATAAAATAAAATTATGGAAGACAATAATAAGCTTTTCGTATTTGAAAAAAAAGAAATCGTACTCATTTTTGTATTTGTTGTTTTGATCTCAGTGATTTCATTCACGTTAGGGGTAAGGACAGGGAAGTCATTATCACTCAAGCATGATCAATACTCAGAACAAGATATTCAAAGTATTGATTTAAAATCTGTTGATGAGGAATATGTAGATTCAGTTGTGGCAAGTGATAAGATGGAAAACCTTGAGAGTGTTCCTAAGCCTGAAACTAGCGCCACAGAGCAGATGAAGCTAGAGCAAAGACTTAAAGAGGAAATGGAAAAACTTGCTTCGGAAAAACCTGAGGTACAGAAAAATAATTCAGACACTTCTCAAATAGAGAATGAAATCACCAATGAATTGATGAATACTGATACTACAGTGGACTCTATGGGAAAGTCCAAAACCAGTAATCAAGAACTCTCTGGTAAGTATACAATTCAGTTATTTTCACATCAAAGTGAACAAGTGGCCCAGGACTTTGCTGATGGTTTTTTGGCCAAAGGCTATGATGTCATCATTAATGAGGTTGCTATACCGGGAAAAGGTAAATGGTATCGTGTCAGCATTGGTATTTTTTCAAATGTGAATGAAGCAAAGGATTACTTGGATAAAGAGAAGAGTCTTTTTCAAAATAAAAATTATATTATTCAGCAATTTTAAATTCAGAGATGTAAGAATCTCTTGATATCATCCTTCGAAAAAAGAGACCCTCTAGTAATTAGAGGGTCTTTTTTTATTTTGTAAGATTTAATTTTGCTCGTTCAAAAATGGTGTCAGTATGTTTTAGATAGATTTTTCTAAGTGTAGATTCATCTAATTGAGATAGATAGCTAAGATCTGTCTTCGAGGTCAAATCCGATTTCGTTATGGTTTTAATAAATTGCTCAAGGTTATTGGACTCAAAGCTCGCCTTTTGCACCAGCGCATAAAGCTTTTCTCTAGTGTGATCATTTTCTTCAATCAATTTATGGAGTACAAAACTCGATAGGTACTGAAAATTATTGAGAACTTTTTCTTGCACATGTTCTTCATTAATCACAAGATTTTCTATAGTGCTGGTTAATCTTCGAATAGCATAAAAGGTTAGCCCTAAATTATCCGGTAGGATCATTCGCTCAGCAGAGGAGTGACTAATATCTCTTTCATGCCAAAGAATATTATTTTCATGGGCCACGGTTAAGTGAGATCTAATAACGCGAGCTAGACCTGATAAATTCTCCCCAGAAATAGGATTTTTCTTATGGGGCATGGTTGATGAGCCCTTTTGATTTTTAGCAAAACCCTCATAGAGTTCACCAATATCAGAGTGGTGAAGATGTCTAATTTCGACTGCTATCCTCTCAATAGCACTAGCAATCATTGAAGTGATGCTAATAAGCTTTAATATTCTATCTCTGGGAATTACCTGAGTAGAGACCGGCTCAACCTTAAGACCTAGAGATTCAATTGCAACTTTCTCTATCTCGGGATTTAGTACAGTGTAATTTCCCACCGCCCCGGATAGCTGTCCTGTGAGATCTTTTTCCATGAACTGATTAAGATCATTATAGCGTCTAGCAAGTTCAGCGTAAAAGCTTAAAAACTTAACTCCAAAGCTCATGGGTTCGGCATTCATTCCATGAGATCTACCCATACAAATAAGATGTTTTGTATTCTCTGCTTGGGAATATGTGGCCTCAAGTAATTTTCTTAATTGTGTTTTGATAAGCTCTAAGCTTTTTTTAATTTGCAGAGTTGTGGCGGTATCAATAATATCCGATGAGGTACAACCAAAGTGGAAAAACTTTGAGATATCGGCCGGAAGCTTCTCAGTGATTGATGTACAAAAGGCTATAACATCATGCTTAGTTTCCTTTTCAATCTCTCTTATTCTCTCTGGAGAAATTCGTGCGCTCTCCTTTACTGCATTGGCAGTTCCTTTAGGGATTTTCACTCCCTCGAGGGCTTCAATGAGAGCTAGCTCAACATCTAGGTATGTTTTAAACTTTTGAAAATCACCCCATATATCGGAGATTTCAGGAGAGTCATAACGTTCAATCATATCATTATCCTTAGAAGTAATAACCGAGTTCAAATCCTAAACTTGTCCAACCGTATACTAATGAACGGTCTGGTAATCGCTCCTCATCTATGGCAGATCTTTCTACTGTTATCCAGTTGTAGTCCAATTTTGCCGCATAAAAGAAATCCTTACTTGATCGATACTCTAGTGAGTACTCAGCACTATATCCTTGTCCTTGATAGGTATCACTGGTAGTAGAGTCAAAGCTTTGAACATAATTTAATCCAATTTTAACAACATCAAAGACTCGGTTTATTTCAATTAATTTATCTAGCATTTTAAAGCGATGGGCGAGACTAAAGCCCCCAATTAAAAAGTTTTGGGTGTTATCTCCGCGCACATTATTAGCATTACTATTAGGATCAACGGTGGAGGAGCTACTTGAGATTTCCTCAGCAACGGCGCTATACTTGGCAGATGTAGACTTAATATGCAGTCCCCACCATAGGCCAAGATATGAGTTATCAAATTTGTTTAAATAACTAGCATCATAAGTTTGAATTTTAGCAAAGTCTTCGTAGTCCATTGAAAACTGATAACTGATGGAAATGCGAATCTCATCGCTTGCAGTGTAGAAAGCCTCTTCCACAATACCGGTGTCATCATTTCTATTTTCTAGCACTGACTCAGTTGTTGTGTAAACTTCTGGGAATGAGTTGATTTGGTCAACACTAATTTTTTGAGGGTCTTCTTCTTTTAATAATATTCTACGATCGGTTCTGGAATCTTGGGCAATACTTAGAACTGGAATTAAATAAAGACATAATAAAACTAATCTCATCTCTCTACCAGTCCTTCAAAGCGCTCACCTGGAAAGTCGGCAACTCCCATCAGTACCGCAAGGTTAAGCTTTTGTAATAAGTGTTCTAGCTTAGTATTTTCAAGCTCTATAGAAGCATTTAAGAAGTCTTTTAAGACTTGGTTCACATTTACAAAGCTTGTTTTTCCTGAAATATAATTATCGATAACTTTATCGAAAACTTTTCTTCCGTTATCAACCTCTGCATCTACGGCATTAAATTGCTTCTCTAGATATTTAATGCGACTTAAAGTTGTTCTAGTTGAAACTTTTGTATTTCTGTTAACTTCTCTCAAGTTGATTTCAGTAATTTTTTTCTCATAAAAAGTTTTTTCCAGACTTCTGGAATTTAAAAAACCACCGTCACCATAAATTGTCCAAGTCATATTAAGACTTGCCGCGACTTCAACGTTACGACTATTATTGAGAGTTCTGTAGGTATCTTCATATCCATTATTAGAAAATGACCTTTGAAAGGTACCAAGCTTTAAAGAAAACTTAGGCAGGGGAAGGTTGTCTTTTCTCACCTTCTCATAGGTTCTTTCTGCGTTTTCCATCTTAACTCTGGCCGTAAGTAATGGAGGACTATTTTTAAATGAAATTTCTCTTATTTCTTGCAGATCAACTGTAATAGGCTTGTATTTTAACACATCACCGGGAGCATAAGTGGTGCCTGGGGCATCACCTATTAACTTGGCAAAAGATTCTTGGGCTTCATAATAATTAACATTGGCATCGTGATAGTTTTTATGAGCATCTAAAAACATGGCCTTTGCTTGTAAAAACTCTTGGGAGTCTATTTTACGAGAACTAAGTTTTTCCTTGGCCAAGCGATAAATAAAAGAGGTGTGAGTTAAGTATTTCTTGCGAATCCTAACTATGTTTTTCAGCCTGGATAAATTGAAATAAGCTCCAATAATCTCCAGTCTGAGTTCTCTTTTTTCTTCTTTATATCTATTTTTTTGTCTGGTATAGCTCTCTCTGGCATTAATATACTCGAGATAGTCTCTTCCCCAATTAAACAGGGAGTAATCTTCAAAGCCAAGCCCAACACTTCCTACGGGAGTTTTACTAGAGGACGCATTGGTTTTTGGATCACGATAGAGGTTTTCGGTAAAATGATCACTAGTTGTGGCCATGGTTAGTTGTAATTTGGGAACGTAGAACTTATCAAAAGCATTATCGTAGGAAATTTCGTTAATAAGGTTCAAATAAGATCTCGACTTTTGTTCAAAGTTCTTTCGAAGCCCTTCTTCGATCGCATCGTTTAGAGAAATGTATTTCGCCTGATCTTCAATGGAAGACTTAAGATCCTGGACTTTTTGATTCTGCTCTATTGCCTCAAGATCAACTTGAGCGAATGCAATCTGTGAAAAAATGAAACTTCCAAGCAATTGGTAAAATAATCGCATTATGTCCCTAATAACAGTGTGTGAGAAGATAGTAGCACTTGAAATTAGGGTCGAAAAGAAAAAATTAAAGGGTGATGCCGGGGCATCCTTTGCGGAGAATTTGCTCTTCCATTGACTTTAATTTCATCTTTGCCAGTCGTAGATTATTCTCTATTCTCGTGGCATTGAGAATTAGTTTTCTTCGAACTACTTGTTGGTTTGGCTTAAGTTGATTTTGTAATCTTTCATTTCTTTGTAATAATCCACTTAGACGATTTTGATTTGAGATCTTTTCTCTACGATCTTCTAGCATGGATTTACAGCGCTGCGATATAACGGGAGTCCTGATTATATCCTGAGCCTGTAACTCGGCCATGTTGGTATAAGAAAATAAAAATAAGGCCACAAAGCTAATTCTGAGTTTCATAATTCTATTTTAACTTTTTCTAGATATTCTCCAAGCACAGTGTCAAAACTTCCCCTATAAAAATAGGCGTGGCCATGCTCCAAGTATATGGCCAGTGAGAACTTATTTTGCTAGGATAATCACTGGATTACAATTTTAAGTAGTGGAAAATATGTCAGATGTGATAATACTAATTCCTGCGCGCTATGCGTCATCTAGATTTCCTGGGAAACCGCTGGCCCTTATCCACCAAAAACCCATGATTCACTATGTAATTGATAATTGTAAACGCACTGGTTTTGATTATGCGGTAGTTACGGATAACCCTGAAATTGAAGCCAGTATCAAATCTATTGATGGAAATGTGGTACGAGTTGATGACGAGGTATCCACTGGATCAGAGAGAATTCATCTTGCCTTTGATAGATACTTCTCAGATAAAGGCTATCAATATATCGTTAACGTACAAGGTGATGAGCCATTATTAAACGCTGACACCTTAACCGAGATCGTTGAATCCCATAAAAAATCAAGCTTTGATATTTATACCGCTGTTAAAGCAAGATATAGCACAGATAAAGATTTTAATAATCCAAATATTGTTAAATGCATCTATACGGAAACAAATAATAAATGCCTTTATTTTTCTAGGGCTTCCATTCCCTTTCATCGAGATGGTGCGGAGTTTGAGTGGTATCAACATATAGGTGTTTACAGTTATAAAGTAGATGCCCTCAATACGTTTGTGAAAACAAGCGAAGGTTATTATGAGCATTGTGAAAAATTAGAGCAACTTAGGGCCATGGAAAATGGATTAGAGCTTGGTGCAATACTGTGTGAATTAAACTTGGTCGGTGTGGATACACCAGATGATATTTCAAAAGTAGAAGGATTATTAAGTGAGTAAAAGAAGTAAAAAGTATATTTTTATAACTGGTGGTGTTTCTAGCTCCCTTGGTAAGGGGCTGGCCGCAGCTAGTATGGCCGCGTTGATTGAAAGACGTGGATTAAAAATTAATATGCTTAAAATGGACCCATATATTAACGTAGATCCAGGAACCATGAGTCCTACTCAACATGGAGAAGTTTTTGTTACAGACGATGGGGCGGAAACAGATCTAGACCTAGGACATTACGAAAGGTTTACTAGTCTTACTTTATCCAAGCAAAATAATTTTACAACGGGACAGGTATACTTACAGGTTATTGAAAATGAAAGAGAGGGGAAGTATCTTGGTAAAACAGTTCAAGTCGTTCCCCATATTACGGATGAAATCAAAAGAAGAATCCATGTTGCGGCAGAAAACTGTGATTTATTGATTGGAGAAATCGGTGGAACTGTTGGAGACATTGAGTCTCAGCCTTATATGGAGAGTATCAGACAGTTCGCTCACGATGTAGGAAAAGAGAATGTTCTTTTTGTTCACCTTGTTTTAGTTCCTTTTTTAGCTGCAGCTGGGGAGTTAAAATCAAAGCCTGCTCAACACTCTGTTAAAGAGCTTCGCTCAATCGGTCTCTTTCCAAATGTGATTATTTGTCGAGCAGACCGTGATATTGACCAGGATATTATTGATAAGATTTCTCTATTCTGTAACGTTCCAGTGGCCAATGTTTTTAAGTCAATAGATAGCGACTCCATCTATAAGGTTCCTTTAGAGTTTTACAAGCAAGGTCTAGATAATAAGGTTTGTGAGTTATTAGGAATATGGGCAACAACTCCGAATATCTCTGATCTCGAGCAAGTTGTTTATAATGTTGAACACCCTAAGTCTTCTGTGAAAATTGGAGTGGTTGGAAAATACACAGAACTAATTGAGTCGTATAAGTCTTTGGATGAAGCGCTAAAACATGGGGCGATAAGTAATCAAGTGACTCTTGATATGATCTATATTGATGCAGAAGAAATTGAGAAAGGACAGATGGAGCAAATTAAAGCTGTTGATGCCCTATTAGTACCGGGAGGCTTTGGGCAAAGAGGTACCGAAGGAAAAATTGGGGCGATCTCATATGCGCGAGAAAATAATATTCCCTTTTTTGGAATCTGCTTAGGTATGCAGCTTGCTATGATTGAATTCGCTCGTAATAAGGCAAAAATAAAAAACGCAACCTCGATGGAGTTTGCGGACAAAGGCGATTTTGTTGTTCATTATATGGAAGGACAGTCTGAACATATTGCTAAAGGTGGTAGTATGAGATTGGGTGCCTTTGATTGCGCCATCAAACCAGGTTCTCTCGCAGAAAGAATTTATGGAACCAAAAGCATTTCAGAGCGACATAGGCATAGACTAGAAGTTAATAATGAATTTGTTTCACAACTAGAAGAAGCGGGAATGGTGGTGTCTGGTAGGAATGAAAAATTGAATTTAGTTGAAATTATAGAGTTAGATCAACACCCATTTTTTATTGCTTGCCAATATCACCCTGAGTTTAAGTCCAGGCCATTTAACCCACATCCTCTTTTTAGATCTTTTATTGAAGCGGCTATGGAACACAAAGAAAGGAATTAAAACATGAAAAAGATAGATTTTTTTATAGGGCCATGTGTCTTAGAAAGTGAAGCACTGGCAAAAGAGGTGGCCGAAAAGCTACTTGCAGATTTGGAAGAGTTTAAAGATCAAATTCAACTTACTTTCAAGGGAAGTTTTGATAAGGCCAATAGATCCTCAATTGATTCTTATCGAGGACCTGGAATGGATGAAGGCCTAAAGATATTAGAGGGAATAAAAAAAGAGTACGGTCTTGAAACAATTACTGATTATCACCTTCCTGAGCAGGCAGAAATTATTGCTAAAGTCGTAGACACCATTCAGGTACCAGCATTTTTATGTCGTCAAACGGATATGATAGTGGCAGGAGCAGTTGCTTGTAAAAATAATAACGCGAGATTAAAAGTTAAAAAAGGTCAATTTCTTGCCCCCTGGGATACGCAAAATATAGTTGAGAAGGCCGCTAATTTTCTTCCTAAAGAAAGAATCCTTCTAACCGAGCGTGGAACGAGCTTTGGATATAATAATCTTATTGTAGATATGGCCAGCTTTCAGATTATGAAGTCCTTTGGAGTGCAAACTATTCACGATGCCACACATAGTGTGCAACAGCCTGGTGGACTAGGAAAGTCTACTGGAGGTAAAAGAGATCAAATTATCACTCTTGCTAAGGCCGCTGCAGCTGCGGGCGCCGATGGATTTTTTATGGAAGCTCATCCCAACCCGGAGAAAGCACTTTCGGATTCAACTTCCCAACTTCAAGTAGGACAAATAAAAGAACTAGTAAGAACTATTTTAAAAATAAAAGAAGTTTGTCATGAGTAATAAAGTTTTAAATCTCAGAGAGACAGCAAAAGAGCATAGCGATAAGTTAAGTAAGATAAAAGTATGCTTATTTGACGTTGATGGTATTTTAACCAACGGTAAATTATATTGGGCGGGTGAAGAAGTTGGTTTTAACCGTCAATTCCATACTCAAGATGGCTATGGGCTTAAAATACTTATGCGCGCCGGACTGAAAGTAGGCATTATTACTGGTGGAAATTCTATTGGTGTGAAAAAACGTTTCGAAGGACTAGGCGTAGACTTTTTGTACATGGGAGATGAGGATAAGCGATCTGCCTATGAAGATGTTCTAAAAGAGACAGGTGTTTCAGAAGAAGAAGTTCTATATATGGGGGATGAGTTTTTTGACCTTCCTATTTTAAAGCGAGTTGGGTTTGCTGCTACAGTCCCTTCCGCCAGTGCAGAAATAAGAGATGCGGTTGATTATATCACTCATAGAGAAGCTGGTGACGGATGTGCTAGAGAAGTTATCGATATGTTAAGACATACCCAAAATATTGTTCCAGAAATCGAGCATTAATGAAAACAGGAAAAAAATTATATAGGTCAACTTCTATTATTACGGTGAAGGTCTTGGCCGTGGTTATTATAGCGGTTACCTTTCTAAATCTATACTTCCAAACCTTTAATGATATCCACTTTGAAGAATATATTAATTCGTTAAACCTTCTAAGCGATAGGATTAACTTTGCTACGATATTAAAATACCACCTTAAGTACCCAGAAGAGCTAATTTTCTTTACTCTGACCATTTTGTGTCCGGGGGTGTATTATGGATTTATTCGAAGTGTGATTTTTTACGAAAATGGGATGACGGTTAATAAGGGCCTACCATTTTTTAACACATATTTTCCTTATGGATCCATTGAGCAGTACGAAATCATTAACCCCAAAAGAGCGTTGGCCCTGAAGTTTAAAAACTCAGGGGATGAGATTTTATTAGCTGTTAATAATCCGGATAGAGTGGTTGCCATACTAGATCAAAATAATATCTCAGGTAATCTAGGCCATAATGATGAAAAAGATTATAACTCCCACCTAAAACTAGCTGTGTTTTTTCTGATTGTTGGAGTTCTTATCGCATTAGTTCAGTATTCAGGATTTCTTCGTCAACTTATCCGTTAGAAAATAAGTACTAGCTTTCTCTAGCCGGTTTAATATCCCTGCAAAGCGATCATCTTTGATTTGTGTTTGTGAAACTATAATACTAATACATGAATGAGCTTCATCATCTAGTTCCCGAAATTTAGCATAGAGAATTCTTGCTGCATATATCGGGTCTATGGGAAGCTCCCATTCTATAGGGTTGATTAGAAAGTCTTCTCTTTTACCCTTTAAGTCTTGATAGAGTTTTTTGTTAGAGATCAAGGCGATTGGGGAGCTAGGCATGTAATGGTGCTTTAATTGTCCCGGGGCGACCGGGCTGGAAGCACTCATAACCTCAATGTTAAAGCC
>JBFKKF010000013.1:0-14606 GCA_041631355.1 Bacteriovoracaceae bacterium
CCAACCAAAGCGCTCCATAATCTTATCTACTTTTTGGAAGTCAGCACCATCTCTTAATAGCATGCCAAACCCACCGAAATAGGGAAATAGCACTCTATTGACTAAAAACCCTGGGCAATCATTTACAACAACTGGTGTTTTTTTAACATCTAAGGCCCATTTATAAAGTTTTTGAATCGTGTCTTCACTCACTTTGTCATGTCGAATGATTTCAACCAATGGCATTTTATTTACTGGGTTAAAGAAATGAAGACCAGCAAATCTTTCAGGTTTTTCAAGAGCTGTAGACATTTCATTAATACTTAAAGAAGAAGTGTTTGATGTTAAAAGGCAATCGTCCCCAACTTCTTTTTCCACTTCCGCAAAAACTTTCTTCTTTATATCCATATTCTCTACAACTGCCTCAACTAAAAGGTCCACTTTTTTGAAACCATTATAGTTTAATGTAGGCTTTATAGATCTTTGCTTTCTCTCAAACTCATCACGAGATAATTTCTTTCTTTTTACAGCTTTTTCAAATACCGAAGCGGCTTGCTTAAGACCAAGCTCTAATCCTGTGGTATTAATATCTTTTAAATAAGGTGATTGACCTGCATTTGCCATAAGCCAAGCAATTCCGCCCCCCATTGTTCCTCCACCTAGAACGGCACCTGATTTTATCGAGGAAATATTATCTTTATTTTCCAATTTCTTAGCATTATCTTGCAAAAAGAAAACATGCTGTAATGCCTTTGATTGAGATGTTTGTGATAACTCTCCAAATGACGAAGCTTCGCTAGCAAGGTAGCTAGATCTTCTTTTACCAAAACTAGCTTCGAGATGATCTAGAATCTTTAATGGAGCGGGATAAAAACCCTTGGTTTTTTCGAGTACCGTTTGACGGGCCTTTCTGAAAATAACCCCACGAGCAAGGAAGTTTTCACTTGCCTTTTCTGTCAGTGTATCTTGAAAAGATTTATCATCGTCTTTTTTAAATAAATACTCTGCTGCTTTTTCCAACAATCTTTCCTTAGGAAGAACATACTCACAAAGACCAATTCTCTTTGCCTTTTTTGCTTTTACCTGCTTACCTGTTAACAGTAGATCAAGAGAGGTTGTAAGCCCTATTTTCCTAGGAAGCCGGTAAGTTCCACCAAAACCTGGTAATACCCCCAACATTACTTCTGGAAGACCGAGAGCTGTTTTAGGATTGTTCGAGCACATAATTTTATTACAGCTAAGGGCCATTTCTAACCCTCCCCCCAAACAAACACCATCAACCAAGGCCATAGTTGGAATTTTAAGGTCCTCTATTTTATTAAAAACATCTTGGCCTTTTTCACAACCTTCAGTGGCTTCAATTACTGAACCCAGCGACTGAATAACACTTACATCCATTCCTGCTAAAAAACAGTTAGGTTTATGTGAAAAAAGAACAAGCCCTTTAGCGTTTTTATCTCCCGCAACCTCTTCAACCAGAGTGTTAAGCTCCATTAAGGTAGTTTCTGAAATAACGGTTAAGGATTTCTCTTCATTTTTACCAAATCCCACATAATATATTCCATCTTTAATTTCCGTTGTAATTTTCTCAAAATTCATTTTATCACCTTAAACTTTTAAATTTTCAATTATAACTGCGCCACCTTGGCCGCCACCGATACAGAGTGAAGCAACACCATATTTAGCCTTTCTCTTTTCCAATTCATGAGCAAGGGTCACAACCATTCTAGAGCCGGTTGATCCTACGGGATGTCCTAGGGCAATAGCACCACCATTTACATTGAACTTTGCAGGGTCAACCTCACCTAACACATCAACCTTCCATCTATCAGCTAACTCTTTATTTTTCATCACCTGTAAGCAGCTCATAACTTGTGCGGCAAACGCTTCATTTATTTCAACTAAATCCATCTCGGACAGAGTTAAACCAGTTCTTTTAAAAATCCCATTCATTGCCAGCACAGGACCTAGCCCCATTCTTTCAGGTTCTAGTCCATGGAAGTGATAATCAATCATTTTCGCCATAGGCTCAAGGTTATATTTCTTGACAGCAGACTCGGAACAAAGAAGCCACATACTTCCACCGTCTGTAATAGGACATGCGTTGCCAACGGTCACAGTTCCAGTTGCTTTTTCAAAAAATGGCCTTAACTTAGCTAATTTTTCAACTGAGGAATCTCCTCTGGGCCCCACATCTTCAGAGATTATTTTATCTAAATGTTTACCAGCAATAATAGGTGTGATTTCAGTGTCAAATTTTCCTTCTGACTGGGCCTTAATCGCCTTGCGATGAGACTCATTAGCGAATTCATCTTGTTGAGTTCTAGTTAGTCCAAATTCCCTGGCAAGCTTTTCTGCAGTTTGCCCCATATTGAGGCCACAAAATGGATCCGTAAGCCCTTGCTCAATGGCAATTACTGGACTTAAGTGCGGAAGCCTGAAACTAGTTAAGACTTTCATTTTATCTGCAGGACTTTTGGCCTTCATCATATGCATGAAAAACTCTGTCATCTCCTCGTTGTATAAAAGTGGCATATTGGACATGCTCTCAACACCACCAGCAAAAATCACATCACTTCTACCGGATGCAATTTTGATATAGGCTTGAGAAAGTGCTTCCATTCCTGAGGCACAATTACGGTGAACAGTATAACCACTAGTCTTGCGGTCAAGGCCAGCTTCAAGAGCTATCACTCTTCCGATATTTGGGTATTTGGGAGGATTTCCTACATTACCTATAATAACCTCATCCACCTCATCAGCAGCGATACTCGTTTGATCTAAAATATCTTTGATTAAATAATGACCTAAATAAGGTGCCGGAACATCTTTAAGTGCTGTACCTGCTTTTGCCTGAGGAGTTCTTTTCCCTTTAACTAAGTAGACTGCTTCCATAATATCTCCAATTAAATTCATATTTGCCTAATTTTATATAAATTCCCTTAAAAGGGCTAGGAGATTATTTACTACCAAGACGCGTTAAAACCTTACTGAACGACTATCTTTTGAAAACTCCAGCTATACCTGACTTACACTTTATAAAATATTGTTGTTTGCCTTTAGAGTTTTTTAGCATCTTGCGTAATTGGTTAATCTTTGTAACTTCAACACCATTTACGGACTCAATTACTTCCCCAACATACCATTCTTGTTGATCAGCTTCACCATTCAGATCTATATGTGTGACCACCAAAGCTGTTCTTTCCAAGTCCATATAATGAATAAGCTCATAATGAACATCCAAGTTTATTTCTCTAAATGCATTTATTATCTCAATATCTAGCTCTTGAATGGTCATACCAAATATATTTAGACTAACTCGGTCTTTAAACAATGGAACGGATTTAATTCCATCTAACACTCGGGCCACAGCAGGTGCACTTAAGTGTATAACTGTACCAGACCTTAAGAGTTCAATTTCAATGATCTCTCCAATGGGTATAAGTTTTATGACATCAAATATGTTTTTATGATGGGCAGTATCTGAGTCAAGAATTTGTCCATGCCTATCAAAAGCGTATCCATTGATTGATAAAACGATATCATTTTCTTTAATCTCCAAAAGATCAAAGAATCCATTTTTTTCAACTCGAGCAACCACAACGCCCCTAACCTCTCCAGTTTGCTTTAAATAACGTGCCAATGGCCGACTATTAGTCTGAACAATTCCTCCCAAGTCAGAAAAACAAGCACCTCCTTGATTTAAGAGGTTCTTTAAAACGATCTGGGTAAAGCTAAAAGGAGTAAGAAAGCCAATATTCTCTGCTCCTGAATATATGGCCGTATTTAACCCAATAACCTCACCGGTTTCAACTAAAGCTGGGCCCCCAGAATTTCCTGGATTGATGGCAGCGTCGGTAACATATTTTTCCACTGTGTCCCTGGAAGATGATACAAAATTGGTAATATCTCCCGTAGTAATATTGGGCTCGGCCATCCCCAAGGGATAACCAATCGCTTTAACCTCAGTCCCACGCATAACATCATAGTTATTTGCTAATTCTAAATAGGTAATCTCTTTTGAAGCACACTTATTAAACCTTTTTAACTCTGACTTCCCAAGTTTTAGAAGTGCAACATCTGGTTCCAAATCTTTAACAATCCCAACAATCTCCACCGAAAACCTCTCACCACTTGTAAGCATGGACATAATTTGGATGGTCGTTGCATTTCTAACCACATGGGCATTAGTAAGAATATATCCCTCCTGATTACTCTCTAGTTTCACAAAAAAACCAGAGCCACTCCATCTTGTCATAGAGGAATACTCAGGTTGTAAAACACTACGGGGATCGTCTTCATTTTGTCCTTCAACATGGATTTGTACCACCCCTTGCATTTTATCCTTAGCACAGTTTACAAAATTAATATTCTTACCCAAGGTTATCTCCTTATTAAATAAATTCTACATTTTCCTGGATTTTTTCTGCTTGTGATTTATCTAAAACCAGATTTTCTATTCCTCTTAACAGAGTAATATTTGATGCATGTATTTCACTTAAAAAATTAAAAAATGTGGATAGCTCATATCGATCCCAATAAGACTTATCTTGATGCGATATTAGCTGAGCCAATAATGCGGAGTTGTATTCTGAATTGAGTCCTTTGAGTTCTGGTAGAAAATCTCCGCTTAAAAAGGTTTCACTTTCCATATATGCTGCTTCAATTCTTTGTAAAAAATTAAAATAATTCTCCCTAGCTTTTTGAAATAAAGCCGTTTGTTCGCTAATATTTGAATTATAAAAATGAACTAAGTTAGAGTGGATGTCTTTTATTCCTTTTGCTGCAAATATAAATGACCTTAGAGCTTGAATTAATTGTTCAATTCGCTTTGACTCTTTATCCGATAGTTCTTGATTTCTGACCAAAATCGAGTAATCAAATATCTCACCTTCTATCATTTTTAACTCATGATAATTATCCAAAAATGATTTTTCTGGACTCATCTCGGTTAATTTAAATTTTTGATACTCACTTGGGGAAACAAACATATGGTAGTTAAAGTTTAAAACTTTAGTCATTACATTTTTTACTTCTTCATTTATAACTGCCAAAGAAGCCTCAACTAAAATATGGGGCTCCTTCAAGTCACATTTTGTTAATTGGGTATGTTTTGACTTAAAGACATTCTCTAGCCAAGTTTGGAATATTCCTAACGATGGATATATTATGATAACACCCATCGTATTAAAAAATGTATGAAAAAACACTAAGGCAATTAAATGGTCCTTAATGTTAATGACTTCAAAAATAAAATAGATAATATAGGGTAGAAAAATTAGAGTAATAATATCTATTCCTAAATTATAACTAAAATGCCCTAGGGCCAGACGTTTTTTGTCCACACTACCTTTAAATGCTCCCAAAAAAACTGTTAATGTCGTACCTAAATCAGCACCTAACACCAGACCTGTCGCAGAATAAAAGTCAACTAATTGTACGTCCAAAGCACTTAATATTATGACCATACAAGCAGAACTTGACTGAATGATAGTAGTTAATCCAAAGCCGACGAGAAAGTAGAGAAATATTGAATGTCCCTGAAAAACGGACAAGTCAATATTATGAGCAAGCTGTGCGATTGAGGACTTCATATGATCGAGCCCTATAAATAATAAACCAAATCCAAACAATAGTCTGGCCAACTCTCTTGTGCGAGTTCTTTGATCAAAAATGAAAAAATAAAAAGAGCCAGTTGCCAACAAAGTGTAGGCCATGGGTAAGATATTGAGCTTGAACCCAAAAAAAGTAAAAATCCACCCCGTAATCGTGGTGCCAATATTGGCTCCAAGTATAATACCTAGAGCATTTGATAACGGTATTAGTCCTGCCCCAATAAATGCCAGAATCAATAAAGATACTAAAGAACTAGATTGTAATATCGCAGTTATTAACCCGCCTGAAAATATAGAGTTTAATTTTCCCTTAGTATTATTTTGTAAAAAAGATTTAAATTTCCTTCACCCTAAATGTTTTAGCGCCTTTTCAAGTTGCCCCATTCCTAAGAAAAAAAATCCTAATCCGCCTATTAAAATGTAGAGATTAAAATCAATCACACCCAACTACTTTTGTAAAAAAATACTTATCTATCCATAGTATTTTTCTTTAGGAAATACTTCAATACAAAACACAAAAAAGCGCCCTATTAAGGGCGCTAGATTTATTCGAGTATTTTTATTTTTTAGTCTGAATTAGAACTTAATCAGCATTCCAGCAAAAAGGCTTACAATATTGGAGTTTCCAATCTCCTCTGATAAGTCTTCTAATCTTTTTTGATCAGGTGCATTGTAGATATCTAACCCGTTTTCACTAGATAAATTTCCACCAAGGGCCCTTACATAGTTTAACTCTAAGTTTAATCCTACCGTATTTGTAAAGTGAACCTCTGAACCTACCATAAGCTCTGCATTTAAATTACTAGTTACAACTTCTTCATTTCCAAAGGTTGCATTTGAGTAACCATATCCATAACCGTACCCATATCCACCATAAGTTTGAGGAGCAGAGTTATTATTGGTATACTCTAGCGTTCTTCTATTATATCCCATTCCTGCACCGATATAAGGACGGAATCTATCGTTATTGATTAAAAAATACTTACTATAAAGAGAGACATTCATATTAGTCATTTTTATCTCTCTACCACCGTAGTAAGAATTATAAGTTGGTCTGTATGCAGACGCAATATAACCATTTCCACCAAAGTCTTGTGTTGTCATACTCGCATAGGCCACACCTAGTCCAACACTAAACTTAGAAGATATATTGGCCTCAGCTTTTAAACCTGCTGAAAGATTCGCCTCTAAATTCTCATTCTCTGTCATAATAGTCGTTAGACCAGTATATGGAAGAATTTTTACCTCTTGAGTACCAAGGTCAGAATTATTATCTTCTACTTTAGTCTCAACCATTGGTGCTGCTTGACCAACGCTAACCTTATCTGACTTAACGTATTCTTCACAACCTTCCATCGCACCTTCGGCCATTAAACAATCAATCTTCTTGTTGTACTTATCAATGGTCTCTTGAGATTCTTTTCTTTCTTCAATCAAATCCTCTGTGACATCAGCTAATTTCTCAGTAGAACGAGAAAGTTGCTCATAAGATTTTTTCTTTTCTTTGTTAATGACAATCGCATTTTTTTGTTTTTTAAGCTCTTGTCTAACCTGTTCTAATTCACCATCTGTTGGTGCTACCTCTTGTTGAACATATCCATTAATATTGATTGGATCACTGTTCAAATAGCCTTCATCATTGCCCATGGCACCGCTAAAACTTGCTACTGACATAGACAATAACAGAAACAATTGATGAAACTTCACTTGTTTGTTAGTCTTCATTTTTTTCTCCTCGAATAAAATAACTATTCTGCAAAATTCTACCCTGAAGATGCGATGCGTTACAGTTTTTTGCCCCTACCTTGTAAGTATTACAATAAAGTGTCTTAAAATATGACAGTAATAGACGTGAAATCGGGCACTTATCTTCTAATATTGAAGAATTTATATTGACCCTGAAACCGATCATTGGAACCAGTGAATAGGTTTGAATAAGAGGTCAGATAGCGTCCCAAAAAGCTATTTGGATTGGAAATGAGGTATTCATCTAGTTTTTTAAACACAGACGAGCCAATAATAATCACCATCAAAATAATGAGAATATATTCTGTCATGGTCTGGCCATGCTCATTTCGCAAAAGCTTCATATCTATATATTATGCCCTAAATTGTATATACCCCAAGGGCATAGACAAGAATTACCTAGCAGATAATGGAAAAACATCCAGAATATAGGAGTATAATCCAAGTGATTTAGACCTTAGTGGCCCACAGTGAATCATTCCTGACACTTTCTTTTTTTTAGATGATTGGTAAAAATCCTGGGTTTTAAATTTGCTAAATGGTCTTAGCTGTTGCTTGCGAGCTGCAGGGTACTCATGCCAAATATCATCTCCCTGAGAGAGTTTAACTCGAGATAAAAAATCAGCTTTAGCTAATCCCGGTAAAAGTTTTATTAAAGAATTAAATAGATCCTCTAAGGCGTGAGGATAGTAAAAACTAGGCTTAGTTCCCTCATAATCGGCATAACTATAACTTGCAACTAACTTACCACTAGCATTAAACTGCATTTCCCAATGAGGAAAATCAGTTCCAATCCTTGAATCTCTACCAAAAACAATACGTTTGTTCTTAAATAAATCTATATAGTCATGATCTAATTGGCACTCAATATTTATACTTCGGTAGGAAACCGCATCGTACAAATGATCGAAAGGAAAGCCATCTCGAACATAATCAAAATAATAGAAATTACCTAAATGAATAATACCATCGATTGAATTTAACAATATATACTCTAGCCGATTATCAACAACACCCCATTCTTCAACTTTGGTTTGTTTGATATCTCCTCCTGCGTTACGGTATTCGTAGAGAAGATCATCTTGCAAAGAGAGATAATCAATCTCATAGCGAGGGGATATTGCAGAAATATATAGATAGTTACTTTCAAAATTATCTTTTCCTGGCGAAAACACACTTTGGAACATAACCTGGAGAAGATAATGCAATTGTTTGCTTACCATAGTATTAGACTCAAGGTAGTGAGAAAAAGATTTCATTCCATGTGATACCAACTCAGGAACTTCGTCATTAAAGATCTTTGAAAATTCTTGACTACCATAATGGTTTAACCCTTTTAAAGAGAGAGTATCCAAAAAGTTTATAAACTGAACATCAAAGTAATCACTTTCTATGGTTTCAAATTTTTCACGGTAAAAACTGGCAAAAGATTCTGGTAATTTTCGTGCAAGCTCTTTTAAATTAGCATAGGGCGACGAACATAACTCGATCATCGTTTCATTGAGGTTCAAAACTGTATTTTGCTCTTTTAAGTAATTATCGATATTAATCAAGGGCTCTATGCTGTATTGTTGACCCAGAAGCTTCAAAGTCTCTCTTTCTAGGTATCCAATTTGACGACACCATTTATTATTAAATGAAACCTCTTCATCCTGTATGATCAGGGTGGAACTATTATCATGGAGCGATATTAAGCCTTTTAGAAGAGATAAATAATTAAACCCTAAAATGGTATTTTCATAATGCTCACTTAACATCTAAACCTTTTATCAACTAAGAATTTCTATAATCTCATTATACTGTTTATTGAGGTTATTGTTCAACTTTAAAAAATCAAACTCAATTTCCTCTTTAGGTTCAAAATCAAAAATTTGTTTCCCAAGCTCTGCTTGACTCTTGTTTGTTAAAACTCGCTCTGGAGCACTGTGCTTAATATAGTCAAACTCAGTAGACCGGTGGACTCTTGGCCCACAAAATACTTTCGCACCTGCAAGGTAGGGTTCGAGAACACTGTGAATAGACTCATTAAATCCCCCTCCTACATAAGCATGGTTAAAGTCTGAGTAGAGTTCGCATAGAATTCCTTTAAGAGCAATGATCCATACTCCTCCACTGATGACGTATTCATCCATCATTTTCTGAAGTTCGTTCTCGGTGGTTGAATGACTGATAACATAACTTCTTTGATCTTTTTCTTTCAGGCCACGAGTAATTTCATTTATACTTTGATCAGTTAAAACATGAGGCACAAGGGTAATCAGTTGGGTATGGTCAATATTGACACGAGAGAAAAGATCGATTTCATTGTGCCAAAAGCTTCCCAGGATAACTCTTTTCTTCTTATCAAATTTAGTGATAAATTGTTTAAATGTGGGGTAGAGATTCCACTTAAAATTGAGATTTTCCTCTCTTTTTTCTAGACGTGATAGGATTTGAACTACTCTAAAATCAAAATCTTTTATATTGTGATTATTATTTAAGACTTGCTTAAAATTCTCTTCCTCAGAAGCACTCGCGGCAATAATAAGATTAAACTTTTTATAACAATATTTTAAATAAGACTGAGTTATCCAATTTTTACTTTTATAAGTTTTGGCCATACCAGAAAGAAGAACAAACTCAACATTGTTCTTACTTCCATAAAAAATAAGCTCAGGAAAAAAATCATAGCGGCAAAGAAAAAATGTTTTGGCACTTAACCAAAGCTCAGGATTATATTCCTCCAAATAAGGATGATAGCTTACAATAGGTAAGGCCATGGTCTTTAACTGTGTGGGAAATTCAGACTGCAGCTCATTTACTTTATGCTTTACACTAGGTGAACAGTAAATTAACTCAACTTTTGCATGGTTGCTCAAAAAGTGATTTAAAAGTGGGAGAACCTGCTCTAACTCTCCTTCTGAGGAGACTTCAAAACCATAATCAGCTGCAAAGCCTTCTTGCTTGGTATTAATATTTTCTTTTTCAAAGATTAACCTCTTCTTTATTCCAGTGCTAAATAAAGGCAGAATAAATCTTATAATGGGGTAGAATAACAGTCGAAATAAGTAATAAGCTTGTCTCATACAGCTAACCTCTTATCTAAAACCAACTTTACCTTGTTAAATACATCATTAGCAGAAATTCCCAGCATGCAGTAATGTTTAGAACGAAAACACTTTTTCGATCCAGTAGCTGAACACGGACGACACCACACAGAAGAGGAAATGACATCAGAGTTTTTTAAGTGAGGTCTAAAACCAAAAGACTCGGAGGTAGAGCCAAATATTGCAATGACTGGCACGCCACAAGACTCGGCCATATGTAAGGAGCCAGTATCATTTGTAATACAGGCTTGAGCTTTAGCGATTACTTTCAAACTCTCTAGTAAGCTTAATTGTCCTCTAAGATTAGTAACTCGAGGGTTAGTTAATACCTCCTGGGATATTCCCTCGTCTACATATTTATCATTTGGGCCAGCAACGATATAGATATCATACTCAGAAAAGCTCTTTTCTGCTAAAATTTTAACAATTAGATCTTCGTAACGACTTATTGGCCACCTTTTAGAGACAAAAGAAGCAACTGGAGAAATTACAAGATATTTTTGTGAAGACTTCTCTAAATCATTCATAAAACTAACAGCACTAGAGCTAACCCCTAACCCCTGAATGCCAGCTTCGTGCTGTAATTTAGTTTGTAGACTTTCAATGCCTAATTCAGACTCAAAGATAAACCCAAAGTCTTTAATCAAACGCGTATGGTGTGACTCAAGATTTTTGAGTAGGTTAATTTTAAACTTAACTAGTAAAAACCTAAGAAAACTTCTTTTATTCACAATAATATTTGGTGTTCTGAATAGAAAGAATCTAATCAACTTGGCCCTTAATGTATTATGTAAATCAATCACACAATCGATATCTTGCTCAGCTAATCCCCTACAGAGTTCATGTATATTACGAAGGTCCTTAAGACCTTTTAGTCTTTTTAAACCGATAACCTGATCAATGTGTGGATGGTCTTTAATCAGACATGAAAACTCCTCAAAAGTAACAAAAGTAATTTTAAGTTCTGGAACTGAATACTTTAGCCAGCTTATTAAAGGAGTCTGTAAAATGACATCTCCCATACTTGAGAGTCGAGTAATTATAATATGCATTGTAATATTCTATTAATATATGAGCTGTATGGCCATTATTGTTAACGGGCCTGGCTACTGAGGAACACTCATAATCCCCTTATCGTAAAGAGATTTATAAGCAATTGCATACATTTGAATTTGCTTAATCATACTGGCAAGACCATTGGTTCTATTCATAGACAAATGCTCGGATATACCAATCTCTTTGAGAAAACTTGCATCGGTAGTTATTATTTCCTCTGGAGATGCTCCAGAATATACTTCCACTAATAGTGAAATAATGCCTTTAACTAAAACTGCATCACTGGCAGCGCTAAAATAGACCTTACCATCGCTATATTCTGGCCGTAGCCAAACCTGAGACTGACATCCTTTTATTCTGAACTTTTCAGTCTGATACTCTGGAGACAGGTCATCCAATTTTCTTCCCAGAGTAATTATTTTTTTATACTTATCTTCCCAATCTTTAATTTGATTAAATTCATTTGTAATTTCAGTAATTTTATCTTTGATATGCGTCATTTATATACCTAACTTATATACCCAGCTAATTCAATCAGATACCTATAACACATAAGGCAATATTTTCACAATCAAAATAATTTAAAGTTTGGCCCAATTATTGTCGAAAAATTTGACGGGAATAAGGTTAAAAATGGATGAATTAAAGACAAAAATTGATTTAGAAATCACCACAGAACAAAAAATTACTGATGAAAAAATTGGTAATGATGAGCTGTGGATGGTTAAGGATCAGAAGGGGCAAACCTTCGGTCCCTTTGAAACATCCGCTTTAAAAGAGTACTCCCATAAATACCAATATTTATTTGAACAATGCCAGGCCTATAATCTGTTGGAAGAAGTATGGAAAGACTTCTTTTCGCTCCCTCAATTCCAAAGAAGAAAACCTCAGCTGGTGTCCAGTCAAAATTTGATCAAAGAGCAAAATTTCTATATTAAAGTCCAAGGTGAAAAGAAAGGTCCTTTTAATCAAGAACAGGTCCAGCGACTACTAGATAGAGGTGAAATTAAACCTAGTACTGAGATCTCTCTAGACTTAGGATCCTGTTGGATCAAATTATATGAACACCACGCCTTTGATAGAAGGGTAAAAAAGTCATCCATCGATCACCTACCATACAAACCAGACTCAGCTGTTCTAAAAAAGTCAAAAGAGTTGGCCGAAGATGTACAAAGTGATGATTCTTTAATCACACTTGCCTATCTTGAACATTTAAAAGATGAGAAGAATTCTGCTAGGACTTTCAAGGTCCAATTTTCCAAAGGACATCAGTTTGAAGAAGAACTCACTCAAAGTGAAGATTATAATTACGATGAGAAAAAGCTTATAGCATCAAATGAGTATTCAAGATTACCTATATATGCCCTCGCGAGTATTTTATTAATTGGGGTATTTTACTTTGGAAATATGTTCTTTGATAACAATGCAAAGAAAACACTTCCAGGAGAAACGTCTGCCCCCATAACTAAAAGTATCGATAACTCAGACAGAAGTGTACAACAAAAGAGACGTCCAGCGTCAATAAAGAAGGAGCGTCCTCAAAGGGCCCGGGCCAAAACAAGAACACTTCCTACTAGAACCAAAACTAGTGCAGCAAAAGAAGAGGATCAGTATGATTCTACACAAGAATATGACGAGATAAGTCTAGATCAAGATAATGTGGAACGTTTTGATATTAATGATCCTGAAGTACAAGAAGAGCTAACACGTCAGCTTGCGGGAGAGTATGAGCTTGACGGAGAACCGGCTGAAGATGAAGAGTATATTAATGAAGAAATCATGGATGAGCAAAACTTAGATGAAAGCTATCCTGAAGAACTAGACTACCCTGAGGAAGAAATCGATCCCGAGTATGATACAGAAGAGCGAATCATTCACTCTGATGAAGACTATTAATTTTCGCAACTAGTTATCAATTTATTTTTAATAATTCTCATGATAATGTTCGATCATGACTACATCAAAACAAATTAACGGACTACTGATTTCATTTGAAGGTATTGAAGGAAGTGGTAAATCAACGCAGATACAAGCTGTTAAAGAATATTATGAAAATCAGGGACATAAAGTACTACTACTTAGAGAGCCAGGTGGAACGGTATTTGGTGAAGGTCTAAGACAACAGATACTCTCATCTAAAACCCCAATATCTCCGATTGCAGAGGCTTATTTATTTGCAGCAAGTCGTGCGCAACTTCTAAGCGAAAAAATAATCCCCTTTCTGCAAGAGAAAAATAATATTGTGATACTGGATAGATACTTTGATAGTTCTGTGGCCTATCAAGGTTATGCTAGAGAGCTTGGCGCTGAGTTTATTATTGATATCCACAAAGTTCACCCTCTGAATATTTGGCCTCAAAAAACTTTCTACTTAAAAATAGATCTTGAAACTTCCCATAAAAGACAAAAGGCCCGGGGAAATGCCAAAGACTATTTTGAAAAAGAGTCGATGGGGTTCTACCAAAAATTAATAGAGGGCTATAATTATTGTGCTAATAAATTTACAGATAGAATAGTAACGATAGATGCCTCCCAGTCTGTAGATGAAGTAAAGCAAAGTATTATTGAGCATTTATGAGACAAGAAAAACTAACTGATATTTTAATTGCAAAGGCCCAAAATAATAAATTGGCCCATCTATACACAGTTTCCCCCTATAAAAAGACAGATGAGAAAATATGTCTCAAATGGTGCAATGATTTTCTAAGTAAAGTAGCTAATGATTCTCATATGGGCCTTGAAAATCATCAGGATATTTTAATTCTACAAGCTCAAAACAAAGACAAATTTTATAATGCTGATCAAATTACTGAAATCCAAAATTTTTTAAAAAATAAGGCGCAACAATTAGCTCGGAAATACATCGTCATTGCAGAGTCTGAGAAAGTAAACACAGTACAATATAACAAATTATTAAAATCCCTAGAAGAGCCACCAATAGAAATCACAATATTTCTCATTAACGAAAATAACCAATCCTTACTGGAAACAATAAAATCAAGATCGATAGAGTTAAAGATTAATAGTAATGAATTTGGGTCAGAAGGTTCACTTATTGGAAAAGAACTAGAAAATCTTAGCTTTAGTGAGTTTCAAAAGTATATCCAGACCAATAATATAACAA
>JBFKKF010000014.1:0-14468 GCA_041631355.1 Bacteriovoracaceae bacterium
CACCCATACACGCTTAAAAAAGTAAACACGCCTAAAACACAAAAAGAAAAAGATGAGCAACACCGTTTTTTCTTTTGGTATAAAAATGAAAATAAAAACTATATTAAAAACGCATTAGCAAAAATGAAACGATATGACCTCGCACAGGAGTTGTACGGTCAATGAAATTAGTTCAACTTCTCTTATTTCTATCACTTCTTTTACCTGTATATGGTCTTACTAAAACTATTAGAGTTACTGGACCAAGTGAGGCCAGCTATGACTTAAGAGGAGAAGATGGTAATCCTGGTGCTAGAGGACAAGATGGTTATGAGCTTCTTTGTCGTGGGTTATCGGATACAAGACAAGGAAGAGATGGCCAGGACGGAAGAGACGGGGAGGACGGTAGACCTGGTGAAGACATTTATATCATTTATGATCAATTATCAGACCTTGCAAATATCAAATTAAACCAACAAGGGGGCCAGGGCGGACCAGGTGGGCCTGGTG
This sequence comes from Bacteriovoracaceae bacterium, assembly GCA_041631355.1. Lineage (GTDB taxonomy): Bacteria > Bdellovibrionota > Bacteriovoracia > Bacteriovoracales > Bacteriovoracaceae. The sequence continues at coordinate 490 of JBFKKF010000014.1, forward strand.
GAAAAGGGTCCAAAGGCTGTAACGGTTCTTTAGCAGGAACAAATGGAGTAAGTGGTAGAAGGGGAGCTCCTGGTGCTAAAGGTCGAGTCTTTTTAATTCATCGTGAAGACCAATATGAAAAAGATAATACAACAGAAGTTGTTAGCGTTAGTTCTTTAAAAAACTCACCTTTGATTTTATCTGAAAATATATGGATCCCAGAAGGAAATGCTAAAGGCCTTTTTCATCCAGATTCCATCATCTCCAATAAATATTATACTTACTCCAAAAGAAAAGAGTATAGAGTTTCTTTATTAGGACATGCTAATTTAAATTTTGATCAGCTGGATAGGATAAAGTTGGCCCTCATACTTAAGAATGGTAAGCTGCTTTTAAATAGCATTAATGGGCCGATACTCGATTATGGGATTCATTACTTAAATAACCAAATCATCATTGAAATTAAAAACTTCATTAGTGAATCAATCCTTGGAAATTTACGCTTAGGAAAGATTAGATCTCAAAATGAACAACTCTATTTAGAAGTAAAAGAGAAGTATCCCTTTGGAAATAAGTATCAAACAAGTTTTGTCGTTAGTTTATTTTATCTAGACCCTCAGACGAAGAAAGAAAAAAGTATAGGCTATTTTCAAGTTACAGAAAAGGACTGGGCCAAAGAAGATAAAAAGTATAAATTGTTTTTAGGAAGATTAAATTTTTCCGATTTCTATAAACAAAAAGGGACGAAACTAAGAATTCATGTTTCTGTGTATCGTATGTATCAGGGGCAAACAAGAATTATAAGCTTACGGGGAATTTTTAAGATTTAAAACTCTTTATTTGATAGGTCTTCCCACTCTAAATAAAGCCTTTCAAGCTCTTGCTCTTTTTCTTGACTACTTTTATGAAGATTTTCTAGTTCAATCGGTGGAGAGTTTTGATAATCAAATTGGGCCATTTTATTTTTGAGAAGCTCTACATCTTTTTCTGTTTGTGCAATTTCTTCCTCGATCACCTTCCATCTTTGTTTCTCTATATAACTCATTTTGCTTTTTTTATTAGAACTCTGTTCCGAGGCTTGTTCCCTCTCAGGTGAACTCGTGGTTTCCTTTAGGCCTTTTTCAAGTTCAATCGCCTCCAAATAGGGTTCCACTTGGGAGTAGCCACCTTCAAAAATTTCAACTTGTTTTTCATGTATAAGCCAGGTTTTAGAACAAGTGTTATCAAGAAAGGCCCTATCATGTCCTATAATCAGCACTGCATCTTCGTAATTAGTAATTTGTTGCTCGAGTATTTCTATGGTTTCAATATCTAAATCATTTGTAGGCTCATCAAAAATCCACAAGTCAGCACTTTGTCGCATAAACATGGCCAATTGGAGTCGATTTTTTTCTCCACCAGAGAGCGTATGAGAAGGTCTATGAATTTGCTCTCTTGGAAAGAGATAATCCTCGAGATATGACATAACGTGTTTTTTGGTTCCGTTGTCAAAGTGAACAAAATCTTGACCCGCACCTACTATTTCATAAGGAGTTTTATTAAGATCAAGTGAAGCCCTTTTTTGATCAAAAACGATAACTTTAAGTTGATCAACTTCATTGCGAACTCCATCATTAAGCTGTAGTTGGTTCCTTAGAATATTAATCAATGTGGATTTTCCGGCACCATTTGCTCCAATGAGTGCAACCTTGTCTTTTTTACAAATCTTTAGGTTCAAATTTTTGAGTATGAGCTCATTTTGGTAGCCAAAATTTCCATCTTTAATTTCTATCAATTGCTTAGATTGTCTGGCAGTGTGAGTCATTTGGATATTAATTAGCTTTCTCGATTTCTCTTTAAGTTTCTGAATATCAGTTTTAATATTTTCGAAACCTTCAACTCTTTTTTTGGATCTCGTTCCTCGTGCTTTGATCCCTTGTCTCATCCAGGCAAGCTCGCGGCGGTGTTTGTTTTGGAGCTTATCGAGGTGTTTTACTCTTTCTTTTTCTTTTTCTTCTAAATGTTCAAGGTAATCTAAATAAGTTCCTTGGAAGCTATTAATTTTACCATTTTCAATATGAACGATTTTATTAGTGACATTATTTAGGAGATACCGGTCGTGACTTATGATCATATAGGTCTTTTGGCAGTTTTCAAGCTCATCTTCAAATTTTTTGATCGTCTCAATATCTAGGTGATTTGTCGGCTCATCCCATAAAATAAAATTTGCAGGAGTAGAGAGTCCTATACTTAGTGCAATTTTTCTTTGCTCCCCACCACTAAGTTTATTGGGACTGGCCTCTCTATTTTCTAATTCAAAATAGTTAAGGTAGCTAAGGTAACTAGACTCAATTCTCCAGCCCTCAAGATGTTCAAACCTTTCGAGAAGACTTTGTTGTTGGTTAAGTAAATTAGTATTTTCGAAGTCTTCTATCAATTTAGTTTCCACAATTCGCAATTGCCTGTGGATAGAGTAGAGTTCAGGATAAAAACTGAGATAAAACTGAGAAACTGATAGGTCAGGGAAACTTTCTACATCTAATTCTTGTGGAATGAGAAACGAAGAAAATAAGTCTTTGTTCTTATCAAATATAAAGGCAGGTTCAGAAATATCAGGGATCTGTTTACCTGTAATAATATTAAAGAGGGTGGACTTACCTTGTCCATTAAGCCCAATAAGTCCTACTCGATCGTTTTCACTAATGGTAAAGCGCGCATTGGTAAATATATTTTTTTCACCAAAATTCAAGTTAATATTTGATAAGTTACATAGTATTGACATTGAAATGCATTAAATCAGATTTTTATAATATTGACTATGTCTTATTTGGCCCGGTAAGCTCTTAATATGCAAAAAGAATTAATAATAAATGAATTAGTGGGGAAGGTGCAAAGTGAGCTCGATAAGGTCAATGGTAGCTATAAAACAGCACTTAATCTAGTTCAAAGTGGTGATTTAAAATCAGATGGAAAGTATGATACACGGGCCACGGAAGCTAATTATTTGGCCGATGGTCTTAGACAACGAATATCAGAATTAGAGCAAGAACTACAACTCTTAGAAGAAGTTAATATCAATCAAACCGGTGAGGATGTGTCTATCGGATCACTGGTTGAGTTAAGGCTTAATAATGATATAAAAAAGTACTTTATTGCACCGACTGCTGGGGGAACAATTATCAACTGTGATGGGGAAGCCATCTTGGTAATCTCAGTTTTCTCTCCTATCGGAAATGAAGCATTGGGACTAAAAGTTGGTGATGAATTTGAAATTGAAATTAATAAATCGACTCGAGAGTATCAAATAGTATCTATCAGATAGGCTAGAAAAACTTATAGCTTAATCCAAAACCATACCTGGTTACACTTAGACTGGTTGGGCCTTCCATAAAATGTTGTTTAAATAAAAAGGTTGCGGCCCAATTTTTGTAAACCGGACTTGCAAGGAAGAAGATCCATTTTTGTCCTGTAAATTCCTCATCGCTTACAAGAGACTTTCTATTTGCTTGAGTGTACAAACTTTGACTGACACTGGCCTTCATAAATAGTGGATGACCAAGCGGCATAAACAATCTAGATAAACCCGCGGTAAAATAGAGTACCTGGTGCTGTCTGGTAGTAACATCTTCTCCTTGATTAATTTCATCAGTATTAAAAGTAGAAAATCTCTCAAAGTCTGCACCAATATAAGGGGTAAAAGATGAACCTAAAAAACTCCTAACTGACTTAGATTGAATAGAGCGAACAAAACGCTTGAACTCAAGGTAACCAGTTAGACCATATTCCATTGGTATATCAGTTACTTCATCACTATTTTTAACAGAAGTTGCTTCTAGGGTAGAAAAATAGGCACTACCACTAAAGGCGTATTTTTTATTAATTCTATATCCAGTTGCTACCCCTAAAGTTATAGGGGAATTTTGATTGGTATCGGCGGTGACACCATCAACTTCTTCAGTAAAGGTACCAAATGAAGTAGCATAAAAAGCTGATAGGGTATAGCGTCTTTTCTTTTGTTTCTTTTTAAATTTTCTAGTTGATTTAGACCTAGCTACCTTTTTCTTTTTCTGTCTTTTCTTTCTGAGTTTTACGTTTTTTGGAATTTCTATAAAAACTTTTTGTCCCTTTTTCACTGACTTAAATGAAATATGGGGATTAAGTTTTAAAATTTTCTTAAGAAATCTTTTGTTGTTCACTAATTTCTTTGGAAGTCTTGCCCGGTAGTAGAGAAACTTTCTAAGAGTAGTATCCTTTCTAACTGTGAAATAGCCTTTTCTAACACCTGGTGCAGAATAAACCGAGAAATTTAGTAAGAGTAAAAGTGTAAATATAAATAATTTCATTACTATTAATGCTAACTAATTATTTTTATGATGCCTATATGGAAAAATTTACTAAATTAATTTTAATCAATTCAAAACAGCTCCTTTTAGTCGGGTTTTTGCACGTTCTGTGCATTGCATCTATCCAACAGACTACTTTTCTAGATAGAATATCAGCTTCATAAATTAGGGAGAAATATATGTCACAGTTAGACATGAGTATAAACGGACTTGAAGTTTCAAATTTTGTTTCTGGTACTTGGGTGAAGGGGAATTCGGCGCCATTAGATTTAAAGAGCCCTTATACGGGAAATGTTTGTGGCAGTGTGTCCTACGCTGATAGCAACTTAGTTAACTCAGCAATTACTAAGGCAAGTGAGGCCCAAAGAAGTTGGGGCATTGTTCCTATGAAGGCAAGGGCCCAAGTTTTATTCAAATTTAGAGAAATTTTACTTCGTGAAGAAGCTAAAATATCCCAGGTAATTGCTCTAGAAAATGGTAAAACTGTGGCAGAAGCCCGGGCCGGCTTGATGAAAGGGGTAGAGGTTTTAGAATATGCCTTGTCACTACAAAATAGTGACCTAGGTGGCAAGCTGGAAGTAAGCCGTGGTGTTTATTGTGAATATAAAAGAGAAGCCATTGGTGTGGTTGCAGGGATTACTCCTTTTAATTTCCCGGCCATGGTTCCTATGTGGTCTATTCCAATCGCTATTGCCCTTGGAAATGCCTATGTTTGGAAACCCTCTGAGAAAACACCACTAACCTCTAAGTATATTGCTGATGCATTTCATGAAGCAGGTTTACCCGATGGTGTCTTAACTGTACTTCAAGGTGAACGAGATGTAGTTGAGGCCATAATTGATCATCCAGAAACCGCTGCAGTATCATTTGTTGGATCTACTAAAATTGCAAAGCTTGTGTATCAACGGGCCACATCCCTTGGTAAACGCGCTTTATGTTTAGGAGGGGCCAAAAATCATATTATTTTGCTTCCTGATGCCGACTTAGATGTAACTGGAATTGGGATATCTGATTCCTATACGGGGTGTGCAGGGCAAAGGTGTATGGCCGCTGCAGTTCTTCTGGCAGTAGGAGATGTTGATCAGCATATTAAAAAAATTATTGAAAGATCAAAGTCCCAAAAGCTTGGGGAGACAATGGGGGCCATTATCACTAATGATCAACTGGAGTTTTTAAACAAGGCGATTGATAATGCGCTTAATGATGGCGCTACACTTCTGTTAGATGGAAGAATGCCAGAGGTCACCAGTGAGCTTAAAGGTGGTAATTGGATTGCACCTACCATTCTCGATAACGTTGCCCCAGGTAGTGAAGCTGCGGCTACAGAGCTTTTTGGCCCCATACTAACGATTATTAGATGTAATAACATTACTGAGGCCATTGAAATACAAAATGCTAGCCCCTATGGAAATGCGGCCAGTGTTTTTACTAGTTCAGGTCCCATGGCAGAGTATGTGGCTTCTAGGGCCCAGTGCGGAATGTTTGGCGTCAATATTGGTGTACCAGTTCCAAGGGAACCGTTTAGTTTTGGTGGAGTAAAAGCATCAAAATTTGGACATGGAGATATCACAGGAGATCATTGTTTGGACTTCTGGACTAATGTTAAAAAAATAACCACAAAATGGGAAAACCAAAAAGATCATAATTGGATGTCTTAAAGGATAAATGAATGGAAGAGCAAAAAAGAACATCACATGTTGTATTAACATCACATTCGAATCAGTTGTTTAAAGATATACCCCAAATTCATTGGGGAGCGAAGTCTCCTGAGGAAAGAGGACCCGTGATAGCAACCATTTCAGAAAAAGAAAATAAAAACGCTATTGGTTCTCATTCGGGATCTTATACGGTTTATAGGGCCCTTTCTATTGCATCTGGTGCCTTTCCTAAAGCACATAAACCAATGTTGGAAAACACGGAAGGAACCTATCATTTTAAACCCAACCCTTCATGGTATGATGAAACTAAAATTGTGACCATAGATCCATGGGGAGCAGACGTTACCATTAATTTTAAACGGTTTTTAGATGAGGGCTATAACGTTAAGCCATCAATTGCAGTTACCCAGGCACACCTACACATTCCTGAAGTTCAGGAAGCTGTGAAAAAAGGAAGACTTAAAGCTGATGGGGATGTGGTTAAAGAAGATGGCTCTGTAAAGTGCACTAAGGTTGCAATTGAGCCAGTTTGGTTTCTTCCTGGAATTGCTAAACGTTTCGGTATTGATGAAGGAGAATTAAGAAAAATTTTATTTCAAGAAACGGGAGGAATGTTTCCTGAACTTGTTACAAGACCTGATTTAAAAGTTCTTCTCCCTCCGATTGGAAGCTCTACTGCATATATTTTTGGCAATCCGGATGACTTACAAAATACAGATGTAGAGCTAACTTGTCGTGTTCATGATGAGTGTAATGGCTCAGATGTTTTTGGTTCCGATATTTGTACTTGTAGACCATATCTAACTTGGGGAATCGAGGATGCCGCCCGCACGGCCCAAAGAGGTGGGGTTGGTCTGATTGTTTACTTTAGAAAAGAAGGACGTGCTCTTGGCGAGGTAACAAAGTTTTTAGTCTATAATGCTAGAAAAAGACAAGAAGGTGGAGATTCTGCCAAAAATTACTTTTATAGAACTGAATGTGTTGCTGGGGTTCAAGATGCTAGGTTTCAAGAGTTTATGCCAGATGTTCTTCACTATCTAGGAGTTAAAAAAATTCATAATCTTCACTCCATGAGTAATATGAAATACGATGCCATCGTTAACTCTGGGATCGAAGTGGAAAATAGGCTCTCAATCCCAGAGGAGCTAATACCTGCTGATGCCCAGGTAGAAATTGAAGCAAAAAAAGCAGCCGGATATTTTACTGCAGGGGATGTTAAAGACGAAAAAGACTTACAAAAAGTACAAGGAAGAAAATTAGATGAATAATAAACTTGATCTTAGTGACGTTGACTATCTATTCTCGCCTCTAGCAGTGAGAGAGACGACTGCAAAAATTTATAAAATGGCCCTAGAGGGTAATACTCATTTTCATATTGATGAGTCAAAGATTGATGCATGTGCAGATTATGTACTGGATGTTATCTACGATAATTATTCAAATTTAGATATTCCTTTTCATTCCCGTTGGGGGCATTTTGAAGTGGGCGGAATTGATCGTTTAAAAATACTCAATGACGCTCTTGCTGAGTTTGATAGGGATGAGAAGGCCCGCAGAAAAATCGATCTTGTTATAACTTCAGTTCTCTTAGATGCAGGAGCAGGTACAGACTGGAAGTATAAAGAAAAAAACAATACATACAATCGATCAGAAGGGCTTGCAGTTGCTTCTTTTCATATGTTTAAAGAGGGTTTTTTTGCTAATAAAGTTTTGTTTTACTGTAAGGATAAATTAAGAGTTGATGCAAAGGCTTTGCAAAAGATCTCAATACGTGGTTTGAAAAATGCTTTTCAAGTCTCAGCTTCTAATCCAATTGTTGGTTTAGAGGGAAGAGTTCAACTACTACAAAACCTGGGTAAGATAGTGGAAAGTAATACTACTATTTTCCCTCATCAAACTCCAGGATCTATCTTAGACTATTTATTGGCCCAGCATGGACGCAATATTGAAGTAAATGATATTTTACAGGCCGTTCTAAAAGGATTAGGTGCAATTTGGCCTGGACGTATTGAAGTTGAGGGGATTAATTTAGGAGATGTCTGGCATTATCCTCCTTTGGGGGCAGAGATATCTAAGGATTCAGTGATTTGTTTTCATAAATTATCTCAGTGGCTAACTTACTCGCTAGTTTCACCTTTGGAAGAGGCAGGCTTTAGTATTACTGGTGCAGACAAACTAACCGGTTTAGCTGAGTATAGAAATGGTGGTCTTTTTATAGACTTTGGAGTCTTGACACCAAAAAGTGAAATGTTGATGATTTTGGCCCATAAACCAAATAGTGAATTTATTGTTGAGTGGCGGGCACTAACTATTCAGCTTTTAGATCGAGTAGGTGCTAGGATTCAAGAAAAACTTTCTAGGTCGCCTGCAGACTTTCCTTTGGCAAAGGTTTTAGAGGGCGGCACATGGTGGGCCGGAAGAAAAATAGCTAAAGAGAAAAGAGCTGATGGAACACCTCCAGTTATGCTAGATTCTGATGGAACCGTATTTTAAAAGGATTATTGATTATGAGTTCTTCGCTTATTGTATTAAATCACCCTGTAATAGAACATAAACTTGCTTATCTAAGAGATAAGAATACAGATAGTTCTGAATTTAGAAGAATTGTGACGGAGCTTACAAAATTTTTGGCCTATGAAGCTACAAAAGAACTTCATTTAAGAACTGAAGAGATTGAAACGCCAATTGCTAAGGCCAAAGTTCAAAAAATTGATCAGCCTCCGATTGTGGTCTCTATTATGAGGGCAGGAAATGGGATGCTTGATTCTATGATGGCCCTACTACCTTTTTGTCCCGCTGGGCATATTGGAATTTATCGGGATAAATTTATTAATAATACGGTCGAATATTATTTTAAACTTCCTGATAATGTGAAAGGTAGAGATATTCTCTTAGTTGACCCGCTTTTAGCAACTGGTGATACCGCCGTGGCATCGATCGATAGATTAAAGCAATATGAAGTTGGTAATATAAAGATGTTAACTATTCTTACTTGCAAATACGGAGTAGAAAGAGTGCATACTTTCCATCCAGACGTGCAAATTTATACTTTAGGTGCAAGCGAAGAGCTCAATGACAAAGGTTATCTGGTTCCTGGGCTAGGGGATGCGGGTGATCGTTTGTTCGGTACGAAGTAGCCTACTCAAACCTTTTTGATTGGTAGAAAAAATAATTAAAGGCCATAAAAAGTGAAGTGGTCTCTTTTGATCTGAAGAGAGGACTATTTTCATTGGTAGAGCCATCAAAACGACTGTGCCTAATACCTGTAATAAATAAGAGATGTTTTTTTCTATAAATATAATTAAGAGATAAGTCACTTCCAATATAACCGGCCTTGGCATCAAACTCTTCTCTGGTATCTGTCACGTCTTTTTCTTGAACTTCATAGAAATAGTCATTTAAAGTCTCAGTTGCATAGTTAACCCTTAACCCGACTCCTATAAAATGCTCGCGATGAACACGATGGGTTAAATCAAGGCGAGGAGAGAATCTAAAACCTCTCTCCCTGGTAAATTGTCCGTCGGTGGATGATACCAAGCGAAGCGGAAACTCTAGTTCTACCGAGATCAGTTTATGTTGAACAATATCATAATTTAGTCTAGGTCCAATTTCATAAAGCCAGTCTAGATCATCCATTCCCTTACGTGCCTTATTATCACTAGAGTTTGCGTTAAAAGCTCCTCCAATACTAATATCGATATCAGAGTATTGAGACTTAAAAAGCCTCGCCCTTGTTCCCCGTCTGTCTCGCCTAAAGATAAATCCTCGATAGACAAAAGATGGTACTGTTAATGATCTGATATTTCCTTCCTCAGCGGCAGGATAGTCAGGCACAAACGCAACCCCACTAGCAACGCCAACTTCGTAGAGTGGTTTAAGTTCCCCCCAACTTACTGGGATTGAAAGAATGATTAAAATAATGGTAAACAGTCTTTTCAAAATATTTCTTACTTAAGGGTTGTTTATGAATGAGGTTACAGTACAAGAGTTTTCTAATATTTGGAAGGATAATGAAACTATTCTATTAGATGTGCGAACTGTAGAGGAGTTTAGTTTTTGTAATCTCGGGGGAACGAATATTCCGCTTAATGACTTAGAGCGAAAAATCAATATACTACCTAAAGACAAAGAAATTTATTGTTTATGCCACCACGGTGTTAGAAGTAGATATGCCCAAGCGTTTTTGCTCGAAAATGGTTATTCTAAGGTCTATAACATTAGTGGGGGAATTGATGCGTGGTCCATCCAGGTTGATTCCAGTGTCAAACGGTATTAGAGACACGAAGCACAATAGGTAAAGTATTAGTTTTTTTTAACTTTCCTATAAATTTTACTTTTAAAATGAATTTCTGAGTTGTACACTTTTTTTATAAAAGAGAGAGGGAAATTCATGTTTAAAACAGGCTTAATTGGGATCCTAGTTATTTTTTCTGCCATGGTTCAGGCAAACTCACCTTACAGATTTGATCAAATCCGCGAAGAGATAAAAGAGATGGCGCAAAAAGATCACCATCCTGTTTCGAGTTATAGTGCGGCCAGAAGAGTGATCATGCAAAATGTTCACCTAGAGTCAGATAACAGAGGATATTTTGTACGAGATGTTTATTGTAAAATAAAGTATCGAGCAAAAGTTGGGCCTAATACAATGCCAGACCATAGAAAAATAAATATTGAACATACATGGCCAAAAAGTAGGTTTGGTTCAAGTAAGGGAAGTTCTAAGTACCGAGTTCAGGTTTCTGATCTTCATCATTTATTCCCTACAGATTCTGTTACCAATTCTAAAAGAAGTAGTTATAAATTTTCGCAATTTGAGCACGGGGAAGTGGTTTCAGAAAATTGTCCTTACTCAAAACTTGATTACTCACCATCAGGAGGTATGGGGTTTGAGCCACCTGAAGAACATAAAGGAAATGTCGCAAGAGCCTTATTTTATTTTGCCGTTAGATATGATTTAAGAATTTCAGACGGAGAGGAGTTCTTTCTAAGACAGTGGAATATTATGGACCCTGTTGATGCTGAAGAGATTGCTAGAAATGACGAGATTGAATTAGCTCAGGGAAATAGAAATCCATTTGTTGACGATCCTGAAATGGTGGAGCTAATTCAGGACTTCTAATTTTCTAAGAAGTTTTTTAACTTATTAACTCTTTTTCGGTTTTTACCTAAGTCAGAGTAACCGATACGTGATGCCGATCTGAAGTGGTAGCTTTTATCTGTATCGATAAATATTTCTAAGTCATCAATAAACTTAAATACATTACTTGTGCACATGAAGTGAAAGTAATTTTTATGGCGTGTCGATAAACTACAATTTTCGCGTTCAAGGTATGTAATCAATTCTTGAGGTGTTTTATTGACTTGTATACTTTTAGATACAAAATTTTTGCTGGACTCTGACTCACTTGAACTAACACAATTGGGGCTATTAGGGCATTTTCCAAGCCTGTTGTTATCTAGAGTTGAAGTAAAATTGATCTCATGAGTTTGATTTGCTTTGTATGAGAAGCTAGCAAGCCCCATAATTAAAAATAAACCGAATATTTGCATAATCCTCTTCACTGTTTTGTTATTCATCTCTTTATATTATCATCAATGAGTGAGCAAACAAATAAGGATGTAAAAATGCTAGATCATAGATTGGAAAAAGACACTGCCTTAATTGGAGAGTTATCAATTTCTCAGGTAAGACTTATGCGTGACGAGTTAACTTGGTTCGTTTTGGTTCCAAATATTCCTAATGCTGTTGAGCTGACAGACTTGGACTTTGAATTACAAACAGGAATCCTTGAAGAAATTAATTTCATAACAGAGTTGCTCTGTGAGTTTGTTAAATACGATAAAATAAATATTGCCACAATTGGTAATGTTGTTTCACAGCTACATATCCATATCATTGCACGCCATAAAAATGATAGGGCCTGGCCAAATACTATCTGGGGAACCGAGTCTATAGATGACTTTAAAAATGAGCAGATAGAGCTCTGGAAAAGTCGAATCGCTAAGAAAGTTTAAATTTTTTTATTTTATGACTTGTAAGATCGATTTGTTTGGAATAAGTTTGACATATCAAACAAAAGGAAGCTGAATGAAACATGTTGTCTTAATTATATTTTTACTCTCAAGTATGGGAGTATTTGCTCAAAGTAATAAGGAATTAAATCAAAAAATTAATGCACTTGCCCAAGAAGTAGAACGAGTAACTCAAAGATACTCAGCACCCAGAAGTGGTGGGAAAGTTGGTGGTTATGGGGAATTTCATTATGTAAAAGAAGTTGAAAATACAGATCAAGAAAATTCAGATCCAGAAAATAACCCTGAATTTGATAATAAACGATTCATTATTTACGTTGGTTATGACTTTTCTCCCAAGTGGAGACTTATGTCTGAAACTGAGGTAGAGCATGCAGACGAAATTTATATTGAACAAGCATTTTTGGAAAATAAACTAGACGATAATTCGGTTCTTCAGTTTGGAACTCTGCTTATTCCAATGGGACATACCAATTTACTCCATGAGCCTATAACGTTTCTTCCTGTGCAAAGACCGAAAACAGAAACCAGAATCATTCCTTCTACTTGGAGAGAAAATGGGGTGACCTATATTTATGACTCAGCAAACTACTATATTCAATTATTTGCAGTAAACGGTCTTGCAACTTCAAATAATGGTAAGGTCCTCGGGGCCAGTGGATTTAGAAGTGGTAGACAAAAGGCTTCTAAGACTAATGCTACTGACGGTGCCTATGGTGTAAGGTTTGACAAAAAACTTAACTCATCGACAGAGCTTGGGCTGGCCTGGTATCACACGACTCTATCATTTGAGGAGCATGAAGACCTTGCCCAGGCCAATATTTGGGATCTCCACTTCAAGCAGGTTTGGAAGGGACTCCAGTATAAGCTTCTCTATGTGTTGGCCAAGGTTGATGGGGTTGAAAGCTTCAATGAAACACTTAACACAAATTTGGCTCGAAAAATGGACGGGGGCTATATTGAGCTTGGCTATGATATTAATTTTGGAAGAACTCAAGAGCAGATTATTCCATTTATTCGGATAGAAGTATTAGACACGCAAGCAGAAGTTGACAAATCAAAGTCTAAGGATCAGACTCAACAAGAATCAGATATCACCTTGGGTATTGCCTATAAGCCAGTCCCAAGAATTGTTTTTAAAGCAGATTATACCCAGAGCAGAAATTTAGCAGATGGAGGGAATAATAGCTTTAATTTAGGAATGGGATGGAGTTTCTAAGACAATTTTTTATTTTATCGCTTCTTTTCACGGCCACCACTTGGGCGGCAGATATTCCCTTGCCCAAAAAGTATGAAAAATGTAGTCATGAGTCAGATATGAAGATATTAGACCAAGAGCGGATGTTGAAGGTGGAAAAACTGGTTGGGCGAAACATAAGTAGTGCTATCTACAAGCTGTACATCTTTGATTGTGGGGGAAAAATTTCTAAGGCCTACCTATTGAGTGATAAAATAAGAACCCATTATCAGAGCCTACTAATAGAGGTTGCTAATCACTTAATAGAAGAAGTTTTTGTTTTAAAATTTTCTGAACCTACGAGATATATGCCCCCAGAGAAATGGCTTAAATCTTTTCATGGAAAAAATGTTAAGGAGTTAATGCGTCTAGATGCTCTATCCGGTGCTACACTTACTCGTAATTCCACTATAGACTTGGCCAGGCGAGTTCTTTACCTTGAAAAAAATTGATCGAAATCTTATCTATTTAAGTTTTTTTCTGATGGCGGTCTCAGGTGTGGCCATTTATATTCTAGAGAATTTTTTTGAACTTATGACTGAATATGGACCCATGGCCAACCCTTGGATTGACGAAGTAAAACTTATTCATAATTTAGGCAATTTTATCTTTATTTTTTCAGTGGGAAAGATTTTTAATGGACATATCTTGCTAGGCTTAAAGGGTAAGAAGCAATACGGACTATTTACTGGGATCGGAGCTACAACATGTATTTTATTAATGGTATTTACAGGAGTCCTTTTACTTTAC
>JBFKKF010000015.1:0-13675 GCA_041631355.1 Bacteriovoracaceae bacterium
AAGGACTCACACATAATTAAGTCGGGGTTTATTGAAAATTTTAACCCTGATCACTTTTATACCTTTAAAGTTCCGCTATTTAAAAAGCTTAATGGCACTTCTGAATTTATAGGGACTCTATCTGTATTTTCAGGGAATCAAGTTATTTATGACCAGCTCTCAAAAGTTCTTAGCTATATTATTATCACCACTACTTTTGAAACAATCAGCTTGTGGTTTGTAATCGTTATTTATTTTAATCGTAAAATTAAGAGACCGTTTAACTCCCTAGTACAAAGTATTTCAGAGGTTGACCCCCAAGACCCTACCAATATAACCTTGCCTCATTATATGATGACCAGTGAGGTACATAAAATTGTATCCACTTTTAATAAGCTAATTTCTGAGCTACGAAATTTCAAAGCCGTACTTGAGGCTATCCTGGATAATAAAACAGAAATGTTAAAAGAGAAAAACATTGAAGTTCGGGAGTTACTCCACAAACTCGAGCAGACCCAGGAACACTTAATTAACCAGGAAAAACTCAACTCTCTAGGACTAGTTTCTGCGGGGATTGCTCACGAGCTCAAGAACCCTCTTAATATTTCTCTTAATTCCATTTTAATTTTAAAGGACATCATCTCTAAAAACCAATACTACCTAGATCCAAAGCATAAGGACGAAAGCGAGAAGTTTAACTATATCCTAAATATGATCGAATCCAATAACAAAAAAATGGAAAATATAATTAGAAATATGTTACTCCAGTCACGTACCCAGTATACCAATGCCACTAAAATCGCTTTGAAATCTTTTGTTGAAACCAACCTTAAAATCGTGCAGAAATCTTTAAAAACAGAGTCTTCTAGTTTGGCGGTGGTCATAATTGATATTAGTGATGATCTTAATGTCTTTATTTATCCCAATGAATTTGGTCGCTTATTAGTAAATATGTTTGAAAATTCATTTCACGCACTAGAAGAAAAATATCTTGCTTATAAAGAAGAAAATATTAAAGGCTTTACACCTGAAATCATCACCAAAGCCATTCTGAATGATGACAATACAGTTACTTTATCAATTAAAGATAACGGAATTGGAATTCCTGCGGACCTAAAAAATAGGGTTATGGAGCCATTTTTTACTACTAAACCACCAGGAATTGGAACAGGGCTAGGGATGCATCTAGTTTATGAAATTGTAAAAAAGCACAAAGGACAAATCCTGATTGATTCCATTGAGGGAAAATACACTCATTTTGACATTATTATTCCATCCAATCTAGAAAACTCTTAAATTTTATTATATAACTTAGCCATGAGTAATCACCTAGACTTATCTCAATTTAAATCTTGCTCATGTGGGCTTACAGTTGAAGACCCCGATTGTATTGTGAAAAGTGAGTATACTTCATTTGGTTGGTTTTTGTGGAGTATGGGGACAACTGCTATTCCTAAAAAGATTTCCTTTACTTGTCCAAATTGCAATCTTAACTTTGAAACTCTAACTGATAAAAAAATAATAAAGTACTATACTTATTACCGCAGGAACTAATAGCCATATCTTCCTCCACTTTTTTAACATCAAGCTAAATGTTAAAATAATGTCATTTAAACGACCTTAATGGAGATGATATGAGTGCCGCTAAACTTCCAGATAATGAAAAAGAGCGTCTTCAAAAATTAAAAGATTATCAAATTCTTGATACACTACCAGAGCAGGACTTTGATGATTTCACAAAACTTGCTTCATTCATATGTAACACTCCTATTTCACTTATCTCGCTTATTGACGAAACTAGACAATGGTTTAAGTCTCATCATGGTCTAGATGCTACCGAAACAAGTAGAGAAGTCGCATTTTGTGCTCATGCTATTTTACAAGATGAGGTATTTGTTATTCCTGACTCATCCAAGGATATTAGATTTAAAGATAATCCACTTTTCATAGAGTATCCCCATGTCCACTTCTATGCGGGAGCTCCACTTAAAACTCCCTCTGGTCACAATATTGGAACTTTATGTGTTATTGATAATAAGCCAAATGATTTAACTAAGGATCAAATCGAAGCCCTTCGCTGTCTTGCAAGGCAAGTTGTTAATTTAATGGAGTTACGATCTTCAAAGATAGAGGCCGAAAAAGAGGCCAAATTAAAATCAACTTTTTTAGCCACCATGAGTCATGAAATTAGAACTCCCTTAAATGGCATTATTGGTTGTACTAACTTACTTATCGATACAGTTAAAAATAAGGAACAAAAATCTCTTCTAAAAATCATTACTCGTTCTAGTGATGCTTTATTAACATTAATTAATGATATATTAGACTTTTCTAAGCTCGAAGCCGGTAAAGTAGAGATTGAAGCTTATCCTTTTGACCTTAAAGAAACCGTAACTGATATTATTAAACTTTTTGAATCACAAGCTAAAGCAAAATCCATAGACGTTATACTAGACTTTAAAGAAGACAATCCATCTTATGTGTTGGGGGATACAACTAAAATAAGACAGGTTCTTAACAACTTAATTAGTAATGCAATTAAGTTTACAGAGAAGGGAAGTATTCACGTCCTTGTTGAATCAAAACCACTTGAAAATAAAAAGTACGATGTGCGCTTTACGGTAAAAGACACCGGTATTGGTATCAGCGAAAAGCAAAGTGATAAATTATTTAAATCTTTTTCTCAAGCCGATGTTTCCACCAGTCGTAAATTTGGTGGCTCCGGCCTTGGATTGGCGATTTGTAAATCCTTAGTGCAGCTAATGGGTGGGGAAATCAACTTTACTAGCAAACCTAATCACGGTTCAACCTTTTCATTCAATGCCATACTAACCAAGTGTTCAAAAGCTAGAGTTACCAGAAAGTCTAAGTTTAAAATCAATCCTCAAATGGGCATAGAAAACCCGCTCAGTATCTTACTTGTAGAAGATAATAGAATTAATCAATTAGTTACAATAAAGATGCTTGAAAAACTATATTATAAAGTTGATATAGCATCAAACGGACTTGAAGCCCTCGAAATTTTAAAGTTTAAAGAATATGATGCTGTTTTTATGGACTGTGAAATGCCTGAGATGGACGGCTTAGAAGCTACTCGAATTATTAAAGCAGACCCTACTGAGTACCATTCTCCATTTATCATTGCCCTTACGGCGAGCTCACAACAAGAAGATGTGGATAAATGTGAAGAGGCTGGAATGAATTACTTCCTATCTAAACCCCTACGTCTAGAGGAAATCGTCGATGCCCTTACGGCGGTCATTGAGTATTATAAATCAAATTCGAAGTGAGAATGGCGCACCCTGAGAGTATGAGTATGAACAGACAATTCCTAACTGAATACAAATGCTCAATTTACTTTTATTACTCATTTTCGCTCTTCATAAAGTGAATAAAGTTAACTCTTGCATTTTATATAGCAGAATTTTTTACTCGAAGTTCCCAGCTCTTTAGACAGCTTGTTCGTTTTCGTACCTACACATCCAAAAATCCTATCCACCTCTACACATAATTGTTTTCCACGCGACTCTAAATGCTCGTCTAGCTTCTTTTGATTATTAATATAGGTCCCTTCAACCATAACTTTCCAGGTATTCCCATCAGCCAGAAGTTCTTCTTCTACGATACTTATTTTACTCGTGGCACACCCTGCTATAAGCATGGCTATTAAAGTATATTTCATATTAATCTCCAATTCATTTATAATTACTTAGCAAATGATTTATAGTTTATCACGAAAGAACAGATCTCCAACAAAGTACTTTTGCCAATGATTTACGGATCTGACAAACCATCCTTTTATAGTTACTAACTCTCAATACTCATTACTTTGTTCTACAAGAAATAACACTCTTACTTTAAAAATGTAGCAGTACTCTTCCTTAACAGATTATTACCAAATACAAATATTTAAATTAACCTAACTTCTTATTCATTATCCGCTTTTGCTGTACGAATAGTTGCCATAAAAATATACAAGTCAAATCTTGTTCCACTTAAATACAATTTTAAAAGGGTTGGGATGTTAGGATAAAAATGGCGCACCCAGGGAGATAAACTTCTAACTGCCTGTATAGAATGGGATACTTAACTCAGTCCTTGCTTACAACCTGATTAACTTGATCAATAAACGGTCCTAGTTCTTTTACGGGAGAATGAACAACTCTTCTACATGGTTTCTCTTCATAGTATTGAAGACCAAACCTACTAACTAAGTGTTTTTCTAAATCAACGTGATCAACTCCCGGGTAGTAACCCGTTTCCTGCTTTATCCATGATAAAAATGGAACGATATTTATGAAGATTGATTTATTTTTACATTTCATATCTTTCCATTCCTCTTTTGGCAAATATTCATTTTCATAGTCAAAGATAATTTCCTTTGAAGTTATTCCGGTCAAAATCTCATTGCCATCACTGTCTAACATAATTGCAGGACCACCACTATCTCCCATCCTTGCCTTATGCTCAGTAGAAAAAGTATATTTTTCATTTCCACCACATTTAAAATATGGGATTTTCTGTATTTTCGCTTTAACTGATTTTTTCTTTCCTGACGGCCAACCTGATTCATCGACTCCTGCGCCAATCAATATAAGCTCGGATCCGTCTTTGGCTTTAAATTGTCCTCTTCTAGCAATCATTGGAAACTTTTCATTTTGAAGGATTATTGGTTTATTCAAAATAATTATTGAAATATCATGCCCAGATTCAAGATGACCCTGGTTTTGATTAAATTTCGCAGTAGGATGAGGAATCACTTTTTTTACTTCATAGTCTTTATTTAGCTCTTCTGAGTGAATCGTTAATGGAATACTCCCATTATTCGTGCAATGAGCAGCTGTAATGATGATATATGGACTTATAGCAGTACCACCACATAACGACATGCCCCTAATCTTTACAACGCTTAAGTGTGAAGTATCTAAAACCCCACCAACAATAGCAGAAGCTTTTTCTTGAATATTTAATAAAAAACATAAAATTAGTGGAAATAAATAGTTCTTCACTAATTAATTATAAACTTAATTATTACTTTATAAGTTTAGGAAAATAATTCCCAAAGGGCTTCGCGAAATAAAATGGCGCACCCTGAAAGTCACAAGGGTGCTTAACAAAAACATCAATGATTTCATACAAATAGAATAATCTTGATAGCTTATCTATTTTTCTCTTTTCATCATCTTTCACGTCATTTCATTGTTTTTCATCAATATGTATGACCTAGGTGTGACCCAGCTAACTTTAATCTATAGGGTATAAGCTAATTGCAATGTCGTTGATTTTAAAAGTAAAAATAAATAATGGGAAGCGTTTTCATGACCTTGTGAAATGGCGCACCCTGAGAGATTCGAACTCCCGATCTTCTGATCCGTAGTCAGACGCCTTATCCAGCTGGGCCAAGGGTGCGTGAACATATATCTATTAAAATCTGGCCAGAAAAACAAGTCTTTTATCACAAAATTAGATATTTAGCCGCTTTTCCTGCTCAATTACTGCTTCAAGTGCCTGGTGATGAAATTTTATTGTGCCACCGTGATCAAGCCCTAGCTTAAGCTCTGGATTATGCTTTTTTGACGTAGCGCCAAAATCAAATTTAAATTGAGGATACTTACTCGCAAAATCATTAAAGCTCTCATTAATGACTATTTCAACGTGTTCAAACTCATCTTTGTATTGTCTACCTTCTTTGGGAGCAGGGACCTCAACAATATCTATCTTAATATTTCCCCAGCTTAGTGGTTTATTCAATTTATAAGTCGCGATTAATCTATTACCCACCATAGACTCAACTAGTAAAATAGCAAACTGTGAAAATTCTGATTTAATCTTTTTGTATTGAACCTCAGATGAAGTTCTATAACAAGCGTGATCAATAGCACTAAAGTCAAATACATCTTCGTAATGAGAAAGTTTATCCATAAAAGCTTCAAATTCCTTCTGAAGCGAATCGACAAAACTCACTATAGTAATTCCTCAATATCCTTTGCAATGTCTTCTGGTTTGGTTTGAGGTGCATATCGCTCAAGAACTTTTCCGTCTTTATCAACTAAGAACTTAGTAAAGTTCCACTTAATTTTTTTACTTCCCATCAACCCTGGCTTTTCATTCTTTAAATACTCAAACAGGGGATGAGCACTCTCACCATTAACATCAACTTTCTTAAATAAGTCGAATTTTAAATTAAACTTAGTAGTACAAAAACTTTGAATGTCTGCATCAGTTCCTGGCTCTTGGCCACCAAACTGATTACAAGGAAAGGCGAGGACTTCAAATCCTTTGTCATGATATTTTTCATAGATTAGCTCAAGTCCATCATACTGAGGAGTAAATCCGCACTCACTAGCAGTGTTAACAACTAGCACTACCGAGCCCTTGTATTTTTCCATTGATACTTCTTCACCAGAGTTTAGGTCTGCTTTAAAATCATAGAATTTTGTCATTTAAATCTCACTTTTTTAAATTTTCGTACAATGGTAGCTCAAGTTCCATTTGATTGTCTTGGTCGAAGCTAAATTTAATTTTTTGAGGAATAAGCCCTTTAGCCGCATACAAACTATCTTTTGTATCAATAATTAGCACGAGCCTATGTCCAGGATTTACATTATAAGCCGTGGCCACTAGGTCAAAGTTTATTGATCTAGAGTGATCAATCCCTTTATCAGTAGAAAATGCACCGTGAGTTATGAGCTTCATATGCCCATATCTATTCATATCGTAAAGATAGGCTATTAACTGCATACGTTTTTTAGCTGCCACATTTAATTTTAGCTTTGGCGATCCTCTTAATCTAAGTGCTTGCTCCAGCCTTGGGCCTTTAAATCTAATTGCATTAACTTTATTTACCAAAGGCATATAAGTAAAAGGAGCTATTTTAAAATTTCCATCAATAATTGCTGATAATAAAGGAATACCAGTGGACGCTGTTGTATCTATTCCCGAGATAATTGTATTTGTTTCATCTCTACCACTGTAAAAATCCTCTCCCATTGAGGCTGCTCCTAAAAGAGCTCTGGGTCCTAGAAAATATTTTTTATACTTATTAACATTGATTTCACCCTGAGAGTAAAACTCACGCTCGTGTTCAATATCCAGCTGTAATGAATAACCTCCAAGCTTTTCTTTATTCGCTTTTCCCTTTAACCAGTAATCAAACCATTTATGTAGTCTTTTAAAGACAAAATTATTATTTGTAAGTAGACCAGAAGCTTCTCCTGTTGCATGAGATCCCTGGTTTAAATCTAATAATTTTGGACCTTTCAATTTATTATAAAATTTTATTATGGGATTAGGTTGAAAGAGGTTATCTCCGAAATTTTGAGATATATAGACTGGAGCCTGTCTATTGTTTATTTTATCTATGAAATTGATTGGACTTCTTAGCTCTGTCCACCGCATGGTACTCTCGACATTTTTGCCAATCAAAATATCTTTAAACATTTGCGGAAGCTCTCTTGGAATTTTTCCGGCCAAATAACCAGTTAGTATCAAGAGGGAAGTCCAAAACTTTCTTGGTGTTTGATTAGCGTAAAGGGCTTCAGTTAACGAGCTCCATCCACTCATGGCCACCCCTGTTTTAATTCTGTCATCGTGGGCCATTCCCATTAGGGTTAAACCTGCTCCATAAGAAATACCTGCAAATCCAATATTACCTTCATCAGTGTTTGTGTTTGCTATTAACCAATCAATTACAGAGCTAATATCTTTCATATCGTTTGGACCTGCGACATCTACAACTCCTCCTGAGCAACCAAAACCTCGAGTTGAATAACTTAAAACGATATAGCCCTTGTTTGCTAATAACTTTGCCTGTCTAATATATTCATGCTCATCCATACTCCAGCTATTAATGAAGACAACGGCCGGTAATGACTCTACTTCTGAAATATGTGGAATAAAGATATTTGCCGCAAGCTGAGTTCCATCCCAACTTGAAATAGTGATATCATCTCTAAATTTATAGGTATCTGTAGTTGCAGGTTTAAGTGAAAAACAAATTCTAGCATAGGAATTATTTTGCACAAACAATATAGTCAAAGCTAATATTACAAGTAATCTCAAGATGATTCCCTCCACTAAATTTCAATAAATTTTCGGTAACTTTTAGCGTATTAAAGACTGCTACAAAGGGCAATTTTTAAATCTTGGGAATTTCACAAATGTTAAGCAGGGTATATAATTTTACTCTCTAAAAACTTGGTCGACCGCGTCAAAGCTAGTTAAAATCTCTACGTTTCCTTCATTGAATTCCAAATCAGAATCAACCGAGCCTACCATAAGCTTAGTCTCAGGATTTATGCTATTAGCTAGCTTTGTTAGATATTTTTGTTTTTCATCGTGAGGTAAAATTTTATCATGGCTATAGCTTAGACCCACAAAGACATAGTCTGGCTTAAACTGACAACTTAATTTACCTAGTACCTGTGGATCAACATTTCCACCAAGATAATCAATATTAATATTACGAGACATAAATAATAACGCCACCACCAAGGAACCCAACTCATTTAATTGTCCTTTGGCACTGGCAACTAATATTCTTTTATGCTTTACTGGAAGGTTTTTTTGCTCCGTCATTTTTTTTATTAAACACGATTTGATTATCAGATAAACTTGTTCTCTTTCTTCTCCAGAAAGTTTTCCTTCACCCTTTAACCTTCTAACCTCCGCAAGACATGGAACAATGACTCCTAAGCTAAATTCCCTCGTTCCCAGATCTATTGAAGCCTTCTGTAGCTCATGAGCCAAAACCTCTAATTTAAAAAAGCCAATAGACATAAACATATTATTTAATAATTCATTTAAACTTTTACTCGAAATATACTTACCTTTATCCCCACTATTTCCCTTAAGTTCATAGCGGCTAAGTATATCCTCAAGTTCCTCATTGGTTTTAGAGGCAATATCCGAAATATTACTTCCAGAATTTACTAACTTGTGTAGCAATTTAAGTCTTTCAATTTCAATGTCCGAGTAAAGCCTTCGACCATTTTTATCCCTCTCTGGAGTCGTGGCAGAGTATCTCTTCTCCCAGGCTCTAATAGTATGTGGATTAATACCTGTTACATTGGCAACAAATTGTATACTGTAGTAGCTATCCAGTTTTTCGATCATTTACGGATTTCCTTGCAAATTTATTGTTTAGATAATCTACTAAAACAGAATACAAATCAAACACAAACGTTAGACATACAATAGACAATCCATATTCAAAATTAAGTTAAATTAAGTTCTAAACCTTCTAGGTTACTATCAAAATATTCCTATTAATTGTATCCAAGGTAAAATCAAGTAGAATAAATTATGGAAAATCTTATAAAGCTAACCTTCAAACCTGGCGAAATCTTAATTCATGAAAACGATGTATCTCGAAAGCTCTTCATTCTTAAAAAGGGAAAGGTTCGAGTTTTTAAAAACTACATGAATGGTAAGGTAACTCTTGCAGTACTTGGCCCGGGAGAAATCTTTGGTGAGTTAAGCTTTTTTGACTCAAAACCTCGATCCGCTTCCTGCGAAGCCCTTACTGATGTCTTTGTTGACTGTATTGATGGGGAAGCCCTTAATGACGAGATTAAAACACTTCCTAAGTGGATACATTTAATATTCAGATGTGTTGCCACTAGATTTCGTGATATCGATCAAAAGATGACGGTATTGCAGAGTTTAAGTAATTTCCAAAAGAAAACCATGTCTAAAGACTCCGTAGGTAACACTATATATACTGACCTTTTGCGCATCACTAAGATCTTTAAGATGATACTACAAAATCAAGGCAACTCATCAAATAAAACAGACCTGATTAGAGATCTAGAGCATACCGTTGGACAATCGTTTGTATCGCCAAAGGCCTATCTGACAGCACTTTTCGAACATGATTTTGTCTGTCGTGAGGAATACGATAACCATAAAACCTATAACGTGGATCAAGAAGCACTAGATGGATTTGAAAAGTTTTTAACCACTCAATACTCGAACGACACTTGCACCTTACTGACCCACCATGCAATTGGAATGCTTAGAAATATTATTAGTTATATCGAAGAAGACAACCACCAGGAAGCGGATCAGCTAGTCAGGCTTCCAAGTGATGCCTTGGCTTTTGATGCCGAAGATGAAGAAATGAATATTGGCTTTACACAGATAAAGCGAGTTAAGTTAATTCAAGTTCATAATGATGGGATCTACATAAATCCGCCCCAAGTGATAGAGCTCTATAAGTATTATTCCGTGGTAAAGTCTTTTGACCATACGGTAGTCTACTCCGATTAATTCAATTATTACAGTCGCTTAGCGTGTTGTATTTATTACACATACAAGTAAATTTCGGCCAAACACAAAGGCTTTTGTGCTATGCATTATAAGTACTTTTTTATCTGGTAGGAGATTTTTGTATGAAAAGAAGAAATACGGTTAATAACGCACTTACACTAATAGTAGGTATTGGTACGTCGACAACTATTTTTGCAAAGAAGGACTATCCAAGCATCTACCCCTTTATTCCTGAGCAAACTTCCAAAATCTATTCTGATATACAAAATATATCTGAAGATAAAAATTTTATTAAAAACTTCAATGACATACTTGAAATGAAATTATCCAGAGGTAAGACAGCTACTCAACCCTGGACAAGTTCCTATTGGCCACTTAGTAAAGGAACCATTGCTGATCCCTATGAGGATTCTACAATCGTTTATTATGTTCAACCTTCTTGGGTCATTTGGGAAAATAACTACAACGCTTTCGAAAAAAGAAAAGAAGAAGTTCATGCAAAAATTAATGAACTATCAGACGAAGAACTTGCTAAACTCGCACCTTCTGAAAAGTATGACCTTTTAATAGGTGATAAGTCTTTTGACTTAACAAACAGGCTTTGGAAATACATGAAGTCTTGGGGGAAGAAAAAAGAGCTTGGATTTCTACTCAACCGGCCAGAGCTTATTGGAGAAGACGCTCTCGAAATTGCAAGAAGTGAAATTGATAACTACGGTTGGCATAAAGATATCGATCATGCATTTACAAACTCATACCGTTTAAATGGATCACTTTCGGTTCAATATGCAAAGGAGCTAGTTGAATCTGGTAAATATAACTCCGTAGTTGATGCGTTTCCAGAAGCTCTTGATATGGCAAAAAAAGAGTCAAATAGTTATGTTATGGAAAAGAAAAGCAAACTTCTCGCCGGTTGGGAAGGAATTTGTAATGGCTGGTCTACTGCTGCTGGAATCATCCCTAGACCAAGAAAAGCCGTGAGTTTTAAATTACCTGATGGAAGAAATTTGAAGTTCTATCCCTCCGATATCAAGGGACTTATCTCGCTATACTGGGTTAACTCTTTAATTCAAGATTACGCTCAAAGAGATGATAAGGGTAAGGTTACTTCTGGAGGAACTATAAGCGCTGGACTTAGGTGCAACCTGCAAAGCACGGCGAAGGACGAGTGGGGTAGATTATACGATCAAGAACCTGATCCATTTGCTAATTCCCACGACTCCAGATGTGCAGGAGTACACCCAGCTACTTGGCACTTAGGCCTAGTTAATATTATTGGAAAACAAAAAAGAAGTTTTGTGGTTGAAAGAAAAGTTGATGCGGCCGTTGATAATCACCCAATGCACTCTTACAAAATGAAGTATTTTAACCCATACACCGGCAAGCATGAAGAAAACATTGACGATAATATTGAGTTGATTAATGATCACGATGTTTTTAAAAAGTTCAGATCTCCTAAGGCAAAATATATCGTTGGAGTTGAAACTACAATGCAATATTTAAATTATCAAAAACCTTCTAGGACTGAGACCGATTCTGAAGAAGATGATGCCACCGTAGATAAAGAAATGTTCTATGATCTAGAATTAGATGAAAACTATAATATTGTTGGTGGACAATGGCGTGCTGTTAAGCGTGGAAAGCCAAGAAGAGTCAAAAGACCAGGACAAAAAGTACCTAAGCTTGAAGACTTAAACCACAACCAACCAGACTTTTTCTGGACCGTAACAAAAGATTGGAAAAAAACAGGATTGTTTGACAATGAAAACCTTTCTGCATGGAAAGATAAAACTCAAGCCCCTCCTTCCTCTTGGTTAGCAAAAGCTAAGGAATCACATGCATTTGAGTACAAGCAAACTTATCAATATGGAACAGGACAAAAGTGTAGAATGTATAATGTCGAAACAAAGGAGTGGAGACATGTATCTTGTGAGATGAGTTATAATAAACCTCAACCATTAATTAATGTCCTAAATGCACTAATCGAAAGAGCTAAATAGTATAATGGGGGAGCATGTGCTCCCCTTTTATTTCAAAAATTAAAGCGACCACCAAGAGCTACTGATAAATGAGTAGATAATTTATCACCGGCAACAAAGCCAACCCCCGTCTCTCCAAATGCATGCCAAGCTGTATCTTGGATAAAATACTCTGCCCCAATATTACCTCTTACACCAAGATTTTTTCTTAACAGCAGCCCTGGACCATAGTACCACTTCATATTATCAATATTGATACCATCGGCTCTCTCCCAACGATAGTCTATGTATGTATGGCCTGTTGAGATTCCTGTTGCAATTGAGTTTGTTTCCGACAAGTCATACTTCGCACTTAATCCGGTAGGTGAGCCAATAATCAAGCCAGCTGACCACTCTGAAGCAAGGGATAAACTTGCTGTAAGTAGGCCTACTAATACTAATAATCTTTTCATTTATGCTCCTTTTTTCTGTAAAAACTGTTTAACTCTATCTGCAAAATCACTAAATACTCCATCCACCTTTAACTCTTCAAATAAGAATCTCAATAACTCACTTTCATTTTTAAAGCCATTCGGTAGCGAATCAGTTCTATGAGTATAAGGGTGCACTTTTAGCCCATATTTATGCGCCAATTTTACCAAGCCAGTTGACCTTATTTTATTTCCTTTCTTTATATATAAGTGATTTATATAAGGACCAACACCTACCACATATTTGGAAAGCGACTTAATTCCCTTCTCAGTTCTAAGTTCATTGTAATTAATACTACTTTCATTCCAAGAATTTTCTGCAATTAAAGCAGTTAGTTTCATTTTGGCTTTAAACTCCAACCTAAGTCTTTTGAGAGCAGGAGGGTAGAAACATTGGACATAAATATTAGCTTGTTCATCATTATAACCTTGCTCTTTTAGAATCTCAAACACCACCTTTACAATATCTTTCCCATGCTTTTGGTGAAACTCCGGACTCTTTATTTCTGGATAAATCCCAATTCTTTTTTTTCTTTGACGATTTAGCTCCTTAACTACACTTATATACTCCCTAAGCGTTGGTACTTTGAATCCATTTACCCTTCCTCTAAAGCGATTAGGAAAAACTGCTTTTTTAGAAATATGATTAAATCTTTCCATTACACTTAGCTTCTTTATCTCTTTTAAAGTGAAATCGATAGCGTAATAGCGGCCATCACCTCTTTTTCGAGATGAATAGAGTTCTGCCACATTTGTAGTTGTATCTAAGTGAATATCATGTAAGACAACGGCTTCTCCGTCTTTTGTTAGAACGATATCTGGCTCAATAAAATCTACCCCCCAGCTATGAGCAAGGGCAACACCAGCAAGGGTATGTTCTGGCAAATGATACGAAGCTCCTCGGTGGGCAATAGTCAAGTGCCTTGATCGATGCCGGACCTTTTCGCTAATTCGAAACGAATTGGCAAGACAGTGATG
>JBFKKF010000016.1:0-13172 GCA_041631355.1 Bacteriovoracaceae bacterium
CACTTCCCTTATATAGAATTTCCCAAAATTCATTTCCAAGCTCAGCAATGGGTTTTGTTACAGAGACCTTACTTTTCTTTAATTCCGAAATCAATTTTTCATGCTGCCCAGAAAATCGCTTATATTTTAGAAGTACAACCCCACCATCTTTTACAGACCTTCTTTTATCCACAAGCTTATCCAGATCGTAGTCAAGGGTTTCTCCGAAGCCACTACAGGTATCACAAGCACCTAATGCGTTATAAGGAGAGAAGTGGGATACCGTTAAGTTTCTAACTTCCTTAGTGCCACACCCCATTACGGGACATTTTTTAGTGTGTCCATCATATTTAAGTTCAATTAGCTTTTTAGCTTTGACTCCAAAAAAGAATAACTTATCCTGTTTAGATAAATGCCCCTCAGCTTTCTTATTCAAATTGCCAAGCTTACTTGGTTTAAACCTAAACAACTCCCAAAACTCGTCATCCTTATTAAAGTCCTGAACCTTCTTAGATCTCTTTGACTTAATTGATCTTGTTGGTAAGGGAGCCTTACTAAAATTTTCTAAAAAGTCATCTTTGGTGATAAAGACGTGATAAACTTCTTCATCCATATCCAGAGAATTACTAATAAAGCTCGTAAAGGGTTCTACGCTTAATGCTTCTCCATGCTGTGGACACATCTCCTGAGCGTAATGGTAAAAATAGCTCTGAAATAACTCCGTTAAATGCATTGTATCTGCAATATTAGATCTCGTTCCAATAACCGGGTTAATTTGTGGTAAACCAAAAACGGGCAATACTGGAAAAATATTGTCTACATCAACAGGAGCTGGCCTATCTGAAAAAAACTTCAAATAACTGGGAAATGAGTTTAAAAACCTGCGCTTAGACTCAGCGTAGAGAGTATGAAATGCAAGGGAAGTTTTTCCAGAGCCACTTGGACCGATGAAACAGGTAATCTTATTTATCGGGATCTCCAAGGAGACATCTTTAAGATTATTTACTCTAGCACCTTCAATTTTAATTGATTTTTGCATTTAGTCCTTATAGCAAAAAAAAAGCCCATCTTGAAGATGGGCCCTGATATACAAATATAATACGTAAATATTATCTTTTTGAGAATTGGAAAGACTTTCTCGCACCAGCAAGACCGTACTTTTTTCTCTCAACTTTTCTAGCATCTCTAGTTAGGAAACCAGCTTTCTTAAGTTCTCCTCTGTCACCAGGATTGATATCTGCTAGTGCTCTTGAAACTCCAAGTCTGATCGCCCCAGCTTGTCCAGTTGTACCACCACCACAAACATTGATGTTTAGGTCGTATTTATCAGATACCCCAAGAAGCTCTAGAGGTTGCTTAACAACGTATCTAGATGTCGCTTTTGGAAAATAATCTGTAACTTCTCTTTTGTTAACAAGAATTTTTCCAGATCCATCCGCAAGATAAACTCTTGCGATAGAAGTTTTTCTTCTTCCAACGGCCTGTGCTTTATAAGTTTTTCCCTTTGCCATGATATTTTCCTTCTAAATTATAATGTTCTAACTTCTGGTTTCTGAGCTTCATGAGAATGCTCTGATCCAACAACAACTTTAAGCTTAGTTAATTGCTTTCTACCAAGAGATGTTTTTGGAAGCATCCCTTTCACAGCGTTCATAACAATAAGCTCTGGGTGTTTTTCTAATTGTACCTGTGCAGTTCTTTCTTTTAATCCACCAATGTGATTTGTATGCCAGTAGTACTTCTTCTCATCCCATTTTTTTCCTGTAAATTTAACTTTTTCACAGTTAGTGATGATGACATAATCACCACACTCTTGGTTTGGAGTAAAAGTAGGCTTGTGCTTACCTCTTAAAAGATTAGCTGCTTCAGTAGCTAGTCTACCAACAACAAGATCAGTAGCATCAATTACCCACCACTTTCTATCTATTTCTTCTTTTTTTGCAGTATATGACTTTTGCGTATACATAATAACCTCAAATAATTTAACAAAATTAGTAAATTTCCGCTCTTATAGCGGCCTAGTTGTATTAATGTCAATATCAAATGAAATGATTGGTCACCACTCCAAACATTACTCACATTTGTGCTTCCTTTTAACGGGATTAAAAGAAGCCAATTGACACATGTAGCCTTCCAGGGCTCTCTAATCTACCAGAAGAATCTCTCTTTCTCAAGAGTTTTATACCGTAGTCAAAATCAAGGGTTCCAACTGGAGTAACATATTTGAAGGACAGACCGGCAGAAGATCTTAGCTTATCCAACTCTACTTCATCTACGAATAGTCTACCCGCGTCGTAAAATACACCTAATACCATAGAATCATTGATATTTAGTCTAGGTTCTACCTTTAAATTTACCATATAGGCCCTAGTCGTAACTGGATTAGTACTAATATCTTCTCCGCTTGATAGCCTATTTATTTCTGAATTATCAAAACCACGCACCAGGTCAATACCTGAGAGTCTAAATACTTTAATGTTTGGAATATAGCCTGAGATTTCGTCTTCTGTATTTTCGTCTGTTGCTCTATTTTCCTGAATTCCAAATGTACCCAGCACCGCCAAGGTCACATCTGGAGACAATGGAAAATACATTTTATTTCGACTAATTAGCTTGTAGTAATCAATCGTTAGTTCTTTATCTTCCTGTGAAAATAATGCAGGGTTGGCCAATTCGTATGAAAGCTCATGAAAGCTACCACGCCTAGGATTTATAGTTCTATTTCTAAAGTCAAAATTGAGAGCCGGAGTTATCGAGCCAATTTGAAAGTGCCCATGGTCTCTATCGTTAGTAGCATCAAACTGAGATATAGTCTCAATCTGGTACTTAGAAGATACCCTAAGCCATCGGTTGTAATCAAAACCCAATGTAACATTTGCCCTTTGAATATCTGCATCAAAAGTAAAAAACCTTCTACGTATCTTAGATATAGATGTTGAAAAATCAAAAGGTGAATGGAACAAATGAGCCTCAGAATAGTTAATCGATGTATCATATTCAACGAGGGAGCTGGATTCTTTCCGTCTCCTCTCATCCAAGGTCGTTAAATCAAATCTTTTATTAACTGTTCCCTTAAAAGTTATTCTTTTATTCATTCCATCAATATTGCTATATGAAATAATAGAAGAGAGCTTAAAACCAATATCAGATCTAACTCCTGGAGCAAGCTCAAAAGTACCAAAGTCTTTTTCTCGTACAAAAATCAATATATCTGTTTTTGAGCGATCGATACTAACAGGCTTTATTTGAACAGAACTAAAAATCCCCAATCTTTGTAGATTGTTTTTTGAATCTTGTAAGTTTTTACTTGTAACTAGATCACCCGTTGAAAATTCTAACTCTCTTTTAATCAATATTTTCCTAGTAAAAGTATTTCCAAGAATAATTATATCATCAGCATAAAGCTTTGCTCCAAGATGTAGCTCAATATTTATATCTACCAATGTATTATCCATCTTATATTTGACGAGTTTTCTTTCTTCTCGGTTAATTATTTTTGCATAATAATAACCCTTGGCCTGCAATGAGCTAATTATATTTTCTAGGTCTTGTTTAAAAAGTATTGGGTTAAAGTATTCGGACTTCTGATTATTCAAGCCACTCTTCAGTAAGGTCTCGAGTTCGAAAGGTACTCCCTTGATTGTCAAAGAACTTATACGGCTTCTAACTCCTTCTCGGATTTTGAAGGTTACATTTACTGCTTTCTTTTTTGGATTATAATGTACTGATGGCTTGTCAATAAAAACACTAACAAAACCATTTGAGATATATTTATCTCTTAAAAAAACTGTAAAATTATCATAATTCAATAAATCATAAAACCCTGCAGATGCCTGGCTTGACGATTGTGAATAATATAAATCATTTAATTCATTCGAGCTAAAAAATTCATTGCCCTTAAAAACAATATCACTTACTCTTGCCCTTGGTCCCTCATTAACCAAGAATTCAAAGTATCGAGTTACTTCACCATCTGAGCCTACTTTAACTATTTCTTTTCCCTTAATTTTTGTCTCTAAAAAAGCATACCTTTTGTAAACTTCATTCATATCTTGAATATAATTTTCAACAGATAAGCTTCGTCCGGAGGAAATTAAGCTTTCAGATGCAGAGTTTTTGAGTTCAGCATCAGACAAAAAATTACTTCCTGTAAAATAAAATGCAAATTTATCAACATTTTTAACCTCCAAGAATAACTCAACAGAATAACGTGACCTGAACCGGTATTTTAAATCAAAGTTAACAAGGTAGTAGCCATATTGACGAAATAGCCCTCGTAATTCCTCTATTTCATTTTTTAAAACTTGAATATTAAAAGGAGATTTTTGATGATAAAGAATTTTCTTCTTAATAAAGTCTTTCAAGAAATTTGATCTTGTGCTTATATTTATAGTCTTCACTTTTATTGGTCTTCCTAGGTCCACCACGAATCGTATATTAACTCCACTTCTTCCCTTTTCTGAAACTTTCGTATCTACCTTCGCATCGGGAAACCCTCTCTCATTGGCAATCTCTGTTATAAGTTTCTCACTTGATCTGACCTTTTGAACATCAAAGTAGTCTAGTCGCTTCACCGGGAAAATAGCTGGCAGCTCAATGGAATGTTCCCCAACAAACTTAGGACTTAAAATTTCATTTATGCGCTTTTTGGAACTTACCAATAGATTCAATATATTATTTTCTTTCTTTTGTATTACTTCATAAGACAATTCTTTAACACCTTCATTGGCGATATATATTTTGAGTACTCTTTCAAAATGTTCAGTATCAAAATATGTTCTACGAAGGGACCTAAAGGATTCCTCCAAGTCTGAACATTGACCACCATCTAGGCAGTTTACATTAACACTATTAACAGTAAAGCCAAAACAAGATGTAATCAGGATCATATTTATTAGTATAAACCGTATCATTTGAAAGACCACCTTAGTTTTAAGTCAGCTCCAAATGAACTATCTATATTAATAGCTTCAGCATCATTTATAGAGCGAGACTCATAAACTCCCTCTACTGAAACCTTATTGTTAATATTATAATTCAAATTCATTGATTGTCTTTGAGTTGTGGCATCTCCCACCGTTGATGATACTGACAGAGACATTGCTTCGTTAAGCTTTTTCTTAATTTCAAATGTAGTTGCAGAGTTAACACGACTAAGATTTGATGCCCCTTCAGCACTTCGTCCAGCGAGGTAACTACCCTGTTGCTGGGAAATTGAAGTACCAAGATTTACTTGTATCCCAAACTCATTTTTAAGTGTTTCATTTATTTTAAAGCTATCAAAAACAATCGATCCTACACCGGCCCTAGTCATACTTTCTTTCTCCGAGTCTGATAAATTGTTTGAAATATCTTCTGTATAGCCAAATGCAATCAATGATAAGATGTCTGATTGAGATAGCGATGGTTCACTGGCAAACTCTAAATTATAATTTTTCACAGGACCAAATAACTTCATGTTAATTTTATAATTATTAATCTCTGATGTAACAATGAAGTCCAAAACGGGGTTCGTATACTTATTTCGATCAACAAAAAGAATATTTCCTCTTGAGAAAAGATATTCATTATTCTTAAAAGTTACTTTATTCACCCTAGGTGCTAAATCCATTTTCCCTATAATTCTTGGGTCTCTTTCACCACCTATGACCTGTATGTTTCCAGTAAAGCCTAAGTCGGCTAAAGAGTTTCTAATAAAAATCGGCTCACGGGTAACTACATTTAAATTTAGGTTTACAATTTGTTCAGCTTTCGTTTGTTCACTCTCAGGTAAAAAGCTAATGTCAGTTGAATTGATACTTCCTCTTCCTTTCATAAAGTCAGTGACTTCATTAAGAATTAGTAACTTCTGAATTTGAAAATCTCCCCCTACCGTATAAGGAAACGTTTTACCAACAACACTCCCGTTTCCGGAGAAAACTAGGTTTGATTTCTTTAAAATATTGACTCCGGCATCCTTAAATTTGTAACGCAGATTCACGTCGGGAATTAAACTACTAACGTTAACAACACCTCCGAGTTCCACTTCACCTGATGATAACTGGGCCCTAAATTTATCCAACAATATATTACCGTCCTTATAAACGATTTTTATATCGCCATTGGCAAGTTCTGTAGGAAAGTAAGTGGTTCGTAAGGAAAGGTTAGAGGAGGTTAGCTCAACATTATATTTTCTTTCTCCTGCTTTGTTTCCAAATATAAGCTTACTTCTGAGATTTCCTGAAGCCTTCGCAATAACATTATTGAACACCTCTAAAATACTTGCATCAATTTTCATTTGAGTTTTAGAAGTAAATTCATCATATACATTACCCTCAGCTCTACTGATGATATAAAACCTTCGTCCACGAATATTTGTATCCCATTTTTTAATTACACCTTTTTCAACGACAATCTCCGGTAAGTTATTTCTATAATCGACATCTACCACACCGTTAGACAGTTTTAGCCACTTCATGTTCGAATAGTAGTCACTAATTTGAAATTTCAATGGGTCAAATTTGAAATTTAAGTCGTAATCAACACGTCCACTCACATTATTATTAAGTAGGTCTACACCTTTGAAAAGTGCCACAAACTCACGTATGTCAGGAATATCTGCCTTAAAGTCAATAAAAGAATCTTTTGATGTTTTTTCATTAAGGTCAACTTTACTTTTCATTCTCACTTTTTTACCGAAAAGATTCATTGATATCTCTGATGATTTTCCAGTCATTGTTCCGCTCAGATATGTATCCTCGTACTCCTTATTATTGACAAAGGTTTTATCCAGCTTAAATTTGAACTGATTTACCAAATCACCGCCTCTCAAGGCGCCATTCCAAACACCACTTAATTTTCCTCTCATATTCAAAGGTAAGTGTGAAACGTAATATGATTCTTGTATCGGAATTGATTTCAGTTCTAATTGGTACTCTAGACTTTCAGTGGGAATATCAAAGTTAATACTACCTAAGACGACTCCTTTAAATTTTTCCGCATACAGTTTACTCACACTAATAGTAGAGTCTTTCAACAAGAATTTACTTTTAAAGTGCTCAAGGTTTTCTTCAAAAACATATATACTAGTACTATCTAGCTCCCCCTCAATGATCATTGCATCGAGATCAGAAAGTTGACCTTTTATATTTCCCTTTACTCCCCACTCTCCATTAATTTCTTTATTTGAAAGGTTAATAGTACCAATCAATGGATCAAGAATTTTCTTTATTCCACTCATCGTCATTTTGCTCGCAGCATAACTGGCATCGATACTCAAATCATCAAGGTTTATTGCTGCGTCAGCATTGATGATTGCTCCTGAACTTATTCCTTGTAAATTATTAAGCGTTAACCTATTAGATTCTAGATCCAACATAAGATTAGCTCTAAT
The DNA here is from genome assembly GCA_041631355.1 of Bacteriovoracaceae bacterium. GTDB lineage: Bacteria > Bdellovibrionota > Bacteriovoracia > Bacteriovoracales > Bacteriovoracaceae. The sequence continues at coordinate 7,352 of JBFKKF010000016.1, forward strand.
CTTATCTAGTTTGTAGTTTTCAAAACTGAATTTACTCAAGTTTAGCTTGGCGTTTAGATCGAATTTATTATCAACTTTAGTTAAACCAAGGTCTAGAATTCCATTCCCGGTAAAGTCAAACCCTACTATTTTTCCAAATTTCTCGAGTTCTACAAAACCGACAGGAATTTTAAAATCTACTTTATCTTTTGATACATATCCATTTACTGAAAGACTTGTATCACCACTTATTAGCTTCGTGGCCATTTTGAATACACCATCATTTACGTTAAAATAGGCACTTTCCATCTGAAAGTCTTCAATTGATACTATTTTAAGATCATCTCCTACCTTAATTTGAAAATTATGTATTTCGGATTCTTCAAGTGACCTGATGTCGAAAGAGTTTTCACGAAGCTTAAACTCGACTTTTGTTGTAATTTCACCGGATAAAAAGCCAACATCTTTGCGTAAGTACCTCAGTATATTATTTAACTGAACTCTTTGCGCACTCACTTTTATTGAGTCTGGTAAAATTGCCCTACTCGTAAAATTATATAATTCGAATCCTGATTGCAACACAATTTTTTGATTGCCTGCCATCAGTTTAAGGTTTTCAACTTCAATTCCTTTATTTGTAATCGCCACAGTTGAAGTTAGCTCATCTCCATAACAAAAGTCTGTTTTAAAGTTTAATAAACTCAAGTCTAACTTACTTGAAAAGCTACTTCCTTCTCCTTTTAGTTGTCCATCTACCCTTAATTTACCTTCATCTAAGTTTCCAACCTGGGATAAATCATAAAAGTTATTAACTAAATTAATTGGCATATCTGCACTTACTTTCAGGTTATACTTCACATTTTCTGAAAGATAAGAAGATACTTCTCCACTTGCATTCATAGAGATATAGCTTGAATATACTTTGAAAGTATTTAATTTCAATTCGTATTTATCGATAAATAAATCAGCGTCAATACTATCTACCATTCTTGCATATTTTGAATATTTATCGATTTCAATATTTTCAACCTTTCCCCTCAACCTAAGCTGATATTTTCGGTTTTCAACAGCTAGCGTATTAATATCTATAGCGTATTTGTCATAGGTAAGAGATAGGTCCTTTAAGTTTAGATTGTTTACTGGAATTTTTTTCATGATCTCAAAGTTTTTCTCGTTATCTATGTCCAAACTTTTTTTATTACTTGGTGAACTCTTCTCCTTTTTACTTTTTATAGTTATATAACCATCTGCTAACAATACTTCATCTACGATGAATTGAGTTTCAAAAACATCCCATGGACTAAAATAGATTCCCGCTGTCTGGACTTGGGTTTCTATCTCTACCCCTTCAACATTACCTCTAAATTTCACATCGTTTACTTGTGCACCTGGTGGAAACAACTTGAATGTGAAGTTACTAAACTCAATTTCTCCGTTGTATTTTTCATTTACGTAATCAGTAACAATCTCAGAGACATTGCTTGCTATCCATCGACTTTGTAATACTTCCCATGTCACTACAAAACTTAGCATAATGATTAATCCAAATAATATTAAAATTTTATTTACGCTTTTCATTCAACTTTGCTTTGCAGCACAGACTTAAATCTTCGACTTAGCCGTGCTTGTGCTTTCTTCTTAACCTTCTCTACAGTGGGGTGAATATCATCAAAGTCATCTTGTCCTAGAACTTGATTACATAGATATATACAATCTGCATATTTTCCCTGTTTTAATAAAATTTCTATCGAAAAGTAATGAACTTCTATTTCGCTCTGTAACCTTGATACAAGGTTCATTGCTAAGTGTAGATAGTTAATAGCTATAAAAGCAATAATTATATCCCTCAATTCACGTTCGCTATAAACCTCATACTCAAGTCTACTTACTAACCTTTGCTCTTCCTCGGTTATTACATATTTATATTCGTCTTGTTTTGCATTCTCATAACTCTCTTTTGTTACTTCTACTACTTCTTCTTCAAGATCATCAGTCTTCAGTACTTCGTCAATTTTTGCGTGTGCAATACTAACCCTTCTACTAAGTCTCTCTCTGAGGCTTTTCAGTCCTAAAGGAACATCCTTTTGACTAATCTTATACTTCTCGCTTAACAGCTTTATTATCTCCTCTCTGGTTTCATTACTCATATATTCAAATAAAAGCATGAGTTCTTCTTTTGTCTCGGCTAATAGCAGTATTTCAATTTTCTCCCTAATAGATATTCGCTTCGCTAATTCTAATCCAAGATGCATTTCAATAAATTTTTGGTGCTTATATACTTTTCCGGACCTATTAGTATTCCGTGCTAATATCTTCAACACTCGCTTGGCAACAATAGCATCAGCATCTCGGTCGTGAAGCAAGTTTGTAAATATATTGCTTAGAATATTGGCTAGCTCTATATTATTTTGAGTTTCTGTATATAGATAATACTGGGCCACGCGGAAAAATATTTGTTTTCCACATATTTTTTCAAAATTTTTAATTATTGCTTCCGCAATAGGATAGTATTTTTTAGTTAGGCTCCATTCTAAAAAATATGAAACTTTGTCTTTTAACTTACCTATTTGTCCCAGCTCTTTTAAAGACACTAAATACAAGATTACTTCATCTTTTTCTTTAAATTTATCTACCCGATCTAATAAGATATATAATTCTTGATAAAGATTTTTTTCATAAAACAAATTTAGTATTGTTTTTCTAAATACAGGATTTTCTATTAATTTAAAATTCTGAATTATCTCTTTTATTAAATTTAGTTGCGACTCATTTAACTTCGAATTTTCTGAAGTTATTGCTCTAAATTGTTCAATTGCTGATGAAAAATTCTCATCAATTAAACTTCTTTTGAATGCCTGAAGATCTTGCAAAGAGTCCCCCTGAAAAATTAGCTAAACTATTAATATTTTAGCATTTTTCAGCGAGAAAATTGGTATTGTACGAATTTTCCTCAAAGGATTTATTGGATAAAATTTTCTTGTGTAGATCGATATTTGTTTTAAGACCGCCAATTACAGTTTCACCTAAAGCCCTTAGTACCCGAGCAATACACTTTTCACGATCATCTGCATAAACAATAATCTTCGAGATCATAGAATCGTAATGTGGTGAGACTGTATAGCCAGTATAAATAAAATCATCAACTCTAACTCCAATGCCACCTGGTCTATGATAATGCGTAATTAAGCCAGGGGACGGCATCGACGTTTCTGGGTCTTCCGCATTAATCCTACACTCGATAACATGTCCTCGTAAAACAATATCATTTTGCTCAAGTTCTAACTTCTCTCCATAGGCCACTTTTATTTGCTCAGATATTAAGTCAATTCCACATCTTTGCTCTGTTACAGGATGTTCAACCTGGATTCTAGTATTCATCTCCATAAAGTAAAACCTTCCGGTATCTAAATCAAATAGGTACTCTACTGTACCAACAGAGTCATACTTGACTTTTTTAGCCAACCTTACACTTGCTGAACACATCTCTTTTCTAGTTTTTTCATCAAGAACCGGACTTGGAGCTTCCTCTAAAATCTTTTGAAATCGTCTTTGAATAGTACAATCTCTCTCCCCAAGATGGAGAATTTTCCCATGTTTATCTGCAAGTATCTGTATTTCAATATGTCTTGGGTTTGAAATAAACCTTTCGATAAATAGCGTATCATCACCAAATGCAAGTCTAGATTCTTCTTTAAGAACTGAGATTGTAGTGAGTAAATCGGCCATATCGTCTATGCGCTTCATTCCTCTTCCACCACCTCCAGCAGAAGCTTTTATTAGAATTGGTAAACCCATCTCCTGAACTGCTTTTGTGATTTTATCATCTGATAATTCATTTACATAAATTGGCTCAAGTGTTGGTACCTCGGCGCTTACGGCTATTTTCTTCGACTCAATTTTATCACCCATCTGTCTTAAACTTTGAACATTGGGACCTATAAAATTGATTCCACACTGGGCACACATTTCAGAGAACTCTTCATTTTCTGAAAGGAAACCGTAACCAGGATGAATGGCATCAGCACCTGTTATCTCTGCTGCCGACAAAATGGCATGCATGTTTAAGTAACTATTTATTGATTTCGAAGGTCCAATACAAACTGATTCATCGGCTAATTTCACATGTAGTGAATTTTCGTCTGCGGTAGAGTATACTGCAACAGTCTCTATGCCAAGTTCTCTACAACTTCGCAAGATTCTAATTGCAATCTCACCTCTATTAGCAATTAAAACTTTTTTAAACTTTGCCACAATTATGCTCTAACTTTAAATAATACTTGTCCGTACTCAACTAAACTTTCGTTTTCAACACAAATTTCTACAATTTCTCCGCTAACATCACTTTCGATTTCGTTCATAATCTTCATCGCCTCTAAGATACAAAGCGTTTGTCCTTTACCGATCCGATCACCAATTTTTACATATGAAGGTTTTCCCGGGGCAGGCTGACCATAAAAAGTTCCAACAAAGGGAGATTTTATTTCATGAAACTCTGATCCAGATGTTGAATTATTAGAAGCTTCAACCTCTACTGGCATGACTGCATGAGTTTGAACCGGTGTATGCTGTTGTATTTGGACACTCTGTGAATAATCCACTGATATCTTAATATCATCATCTTCATACTTCAGTGCCGAAACACCTTTTGATTCTGCAAGTTCAATAAATTTCTTTACTAATTCTAAATCCACCGCAAACTCCTAAGACTTGGCTCTCTCTACATATTCGCCAGTTCGTGTGTCAACTTTTAAGATTTCGCCCTCATTGATAAACAATGGAACATTTACTTGTAGACCAGTTTCTAAAATTGCCTTTTTGGTTCCTCCTTGAGCGGTGTCACCTTTTAATCCTGGGTCAGTTTCTGTTACTTTTAAATTTACAAAATTTGGTAACTCGATTGAAATCGGTCTTTCATTAAAGTATAAAATATCTACAGTGATTCCTTCTTGTAGATAGTACTTTGCGTCGCCAACATTTTCATGAGTTAAATGAACTGACTCATAAGTTTTAGTGTCCATAAAGTTATACCCATCCATATCATCATAGGTATACTCCATTTCTCTTTCTTCCATATCGGGCTTATCAACAGTATCTACCCCGGCCTTAAACGTTCTCTCTAAAACCTGGCCTGTTTCTAAATTTTTAATTTTTGCTTTAACAAAAGCTGATCCCTTACCAGGGTTTACATGGGCAAAGCTAACAACAATAAAGGGTTTACCTTCAATAGATATCTTCAAACCATTTCTAAAATCAGTTGTTTGGTACTTCACTCTTTAACTCCTAAATCTAAGCCTTGATTTGCGTCAGTGCAGCAAAATAATAGGCATTTTTTCCAAGTCCACCCATTATTATAGATGCTGCTTGCGCCGTCAACATAGAATGACGATATGATTCGCGTGCATAAGTATTACTTAAATGTACTTCTACCACTGGTATTTTAAGAATTTTAAGAGCGTCCAGTATTGCAATTGATGTATGAGAGTATGCTGCAGGGTTTATAATTAGCGCATCATAATTAAGACTGTGAATTTCATGAATCTTTTCAATGATCTTAGACTCAGAGTTAGATTGCCACCATTCAAGCTTCACATTTTTTTCAACTAGCTTTTCTTCAGTATAGTTAATTATTTCTTCTAAGGAATTACCACCATAATGCTCCGCCTCCCTATCGCCTAACATGTTTAAATTGGGACCGTTTATAATAAAAATGTTTTTCATATTACTATTGCTTTGAATTTGATCTTTGAACAAGAACGTTTTTATACTCATTAAGGATTTGTTCGAGTCTCGCAACTCTGCCATCCGTTAAATCTTCATTATCAATTGTTTCGCCAGATATCAA
>JBFKKF010000017.1:0-12926 GCA_041631355.1 Bacteriovoracaceae bacterium
AGTTATCCCAGTGGGGAAGCTATGAGTTTGGTGGCGTTAGACCATTTTATAGTTATACCTCTGTTGCTGATGAACTCAGGGAGTGGGCATTTCTAAAAATCGATAAGAAAAATGAGCTGGAGAGAATAGAGTTACTTAAATTGAAGAAAACTTTAAATCAAGTGATACCAGCGTACCTACAAGCTGGTAGTAATCCTGAATATATTTACTTTAGAGAAGCTGCCTTAGAGTTACTTGAGGTGGAGTCGAATCTTCCAGATAATACAGCTGTATTAGATGAACTGATTTCTAAGTATATTTATGATGATAATTCTAACGAACCAATTTCTACCAAGCAAGGATTGATAACTTCAAATTTAAAAATTCACGCTAAGTTTAGAATAAGACCTTAGGCGGTTCTAGCAAAAATAATTTTTTCTAAAATGAATTTGGCTTCTTTCTGGTCCGTAAGCTAAAATTCCAACCGGGATATTTAATGAGTCTTCAATAAGCTTGATATACTCACTTAACTCTGGTGCATACTCACCGTCTTTCGAGAAATCATCAGAAAAAGGCTTTAGGGTGGTATAGAGTGGGTTTGCTTTAGATAAGTCTAAGCCTGGGTAAGCACAGTCGTAGACCACACCATCTATTTCATAAGCGTGACATACTTTAAGTTCCTCAAGGCCGGATAAAACATCAAGCTTAGTAAGAGCAATAGAGGTGATAGAACTTGCTTTAACTGAGTACTTAAGTGCTGGAAGATCAAGCCAGCCACATCTTCTGGTTCTTCCTGTTGTCGCTCCGAATTCGTGCCCAATCTTTTGAATACGGTCACCAATTTCTTCTTGGATTTCCGTTGGCATCGGACCCTCACCAACTCTAGTGGTATAGGCCTTAACAATACCTAGCTTTTCATTAACGATTCCACTTGGAACACCTGCTCCAGTATAGATTCCAGCGGCTCCAGTTGAGCTAGATGTTACATATGGATAAGATCCATAATCAATATCTAATAAAACTCCTTGGGCCCCCTCAAATAAAACTTTCTTATTGTTTGCAATGGCCTTGTCGATAATGCTGAAAGTATCTTCTACGAATGGAAAAATCCTTTGACCTAGCTCGTAAAGTCTTTCAACTTCCTCTTCCAGACTTGGGTATTCAATTTGATAGAGTTTTTCAAAAAGAGATACTTTCTCCTCTAGTGATACCTGTATTTTTTGCTTTAAAGTCTCTTTGTTAAATAGGTCTTTAATTTTAACCGCTCTTCTTCCAATCTTATCTTCATAAGCAGGACCAATTCCCTTGCCAGTAGTACCAATTTTATTTGAGGTACTTCCTTCTCTAATGGCGTCCAGAATTTTATGGTAGCGGGTAATTACAGTTGCATTTAAAGAAATTTTTAATCTATCTGGAGTTATTGTTAAGTGCTCTTTTAAGCTTTCAACTTCGGCCCAAAAAGCTTCTGGTTCAAAAACTACACCGTGAGCAATAATAGAGACACAATTATCATGTAGGATTCCTGATGGGATTTGGTGCAATACTATTTTATTTTCACCAACGATGATAGTATGGCCAGCGTTATTGCCCCCTTGAAAACGGACAACGAAATCTGCTGTTTGTCCTAAGAGGTCAGTAATTTTACCTTTACCCTCATCTCCCCATTGTGCACCGATAATAGCAAGTGTGTTCATCAATATCTCCAAAAATTTTAATTTGCGGGTCAACATAACCTTAAAATCAGGGATTTAGAACGAAAAAAAACATATCGAGTCAAAAAAATATATTGTGAATAATTCTCTTTGTCATAAGAGTTGTCATGTGTTAGTTTCACAGAAATACTTAAAATCAACTTTTAAGTTAACTCCTTAAAATTCCATTAAATTCGTTAAAACCCTCATAAAAGCTGAAGTTTTGTTCATTGATTAAGGACGGCAGTTTGCTGTTAAAAGAGAAAAGCCTCTCCTGTGGAGAGGCGTAGGATTCTATTAAATTTAGGCTATTGAGCGCAATTCAAATCCACTCATTAAAGAGTCCAATGTATTTTGAAACTCTGAAAGGGTGGGAAGCTCACCGAAGTGAGTATTTTCAAATTGGTTCATAGAAATAAAGTCGTAAACTTCTATTGGGGTTGATGCTTCTCTTTCTTTTTGGAAGCATCTCCAGTTCGTTTTTCCTGTGACTTGAAAATTTCTAAGGACACTTTGGATTAATTCCTCCCTGGTTTTTACTCCTATGCCGACTAGATTGTTGGCGGAGTCAAGTTCAAGATACCAGACTTTGTAATTTTGTTTTTTGTCTGGGTGTTTGTTCGGTTCGACACATACTGCAAGATACATCTGGGCCTCCTTGTTCTCATCTTCAGAACTTCCTGTCTGAAAAGTTTGTGTGCGCTTCATGCTTTTATTATAGGCCTAATGTCCTTCCTGGACTTTATTTAGCGGCCTATGGCTGCTTCCCTGCAAACTCATCATATCCAGGCCAAGGATCTGATGCACGAAGTTTAGGCCAACACTTACTTGCATACAGATAAGAAATTGTCAGAAGTAAAAGTGTCAATTTGAGCCTTTTAATTAGGAATAACTGTAAGGGGCTGAATTCGCAAGATGCTCTCTGAGTCGATGTCTTGGCGCTTTTTGACACCAATTTGAATTGTTTCACTGAATCAATACCAATTTACAATGTTAAAAGAAGCTTTTAAGCTAAGTATATACTTGTCCGGGATGTAGTTTTGAGTTCAACAAAAGTTTTTTTATCATCGCTAAAAATGGCCATCGCAACTTTCTGTAGTCGTATTCTGGGCTTAGTAAGAGAGCAATTTATTGCCTATCTCTTTGGTGCTTCTGGATTCACAGATGCTTTTTTAGTGGCCTACAGAATCCCTAATCTTTTAAGAGATTTATTTGCAGAAGGAGCGTTCTCATCTGCGTTTGTTCCTACCTTTGTAGAAGCTAATAACCAGGGGCATGAGCGGGCCAGAAAATTGCTGTGGGCATTATTCATTCTGCTCTCTGCAATTACCTTATTTGTTACAGTTTTAATTTTTATTTTTACTCCAGAGATAATAAATATTTTTGCACCGACTTTTCATGAGGTTCCTAAGAAATATGAAGTGACCATTTTGTTAACTCGTATTATGGCACCATTTTTATTTTTTATCTCAATTGCTGCGCTATTTATGGGGGGACTCAATTCATTAAAAGTTTTCTTTATACCATCTCTTGCTCCAGCCTTTTTTAATATAACAATGATTATCTCTATGCTAACTCTTCCTAGCTATTTTATCTCTCAAGGTATAGAGCCAATAATCTCCCTTGGGGTTGGAGTATTTGCAGGTGGATTAGTACAAGCTCTAGTTCAGTTGCCCTTAATTATTAAGCATGGGTATGGTCCTATCCCTCCTGGAAAAGTATTTTCGAAAGAAACGAAGAAGGTTTTAACTCTTATTGGGCCGGGGCTAATTGGATTTGCAGCTACCCAAATAAATCTTATTATCAATACAGTCCTAGCTTCCTCCACAGTGGTGGGAGCAGTATCTTGGTTAAGTTTCGCTTTTAGATTATTTCAGCTACCGGTAGGGATTCTCAGTGTTTCAATTGGAAACTCAAATCTTGTGCATTTTAGTCGTGCCTGGAAAGCAAACAATAAAGATGAAGCTATTGAGTACTTGAAGTCGAGTTATTTTTTATCCTTTGTTTTAGTTACTCCAGCGATGATTGCCTTAGTAACTTGTAGTAATGAAATGATTAATATTATTTTCGAAAGAGGAAAGTTTAATGCCTTCTCAACACTTATGACCGGAAAGGCATTGAAGTGGTATGCCCTAGGTTTACCGTTTTATTCTATCTATAAAATTTTCGTTCCAACTTTTTATGCAATTGATCGTCAAAAAATTCCAGTTTACTGCTCAATTGCGGGAATTATTTTTAATATTATTTTTTGTGTGAGCCTAACCCCGGTGTATGGTTTTGAAGTGTTGGCCTTAGGGACGACACTTTCTATTTTATTAAATTCGGGCATGCAAGGATTTATTCTTAAAAAAGATCTTGGCTTAGCCTATGGAGCATTTCTAAACCTTAGAGTATTAAAAGTTCTTCTCAGTGGGATTTTAACTGGGCACCTACTCATGAGGATCCAAGAGGTGGTTGATTTTATGAGTGCTAGTTTTATGATGAGGTGCGTTTACTTGTTGGGCTATCTAGTTTTTATCTTTGTAGTTTACTTCTCTCTATGCGTTATATTAGGGGAAAGAGCATTTGTAAAAAAGGCATTGTCTCGTATTTGGCCTAGAAGGTAATAATTGAGTAAATTTTAGTGATAAATTACTTGAGATATCGATTTTTTCTGGGGTAGACTAGCAGTGAATATTTAATTAAAGGAAAGCCCATGAGAACGGATTTTAATACATTACTCGCTTTAAGTACCCATACAATTAATCATCTAAAACAATCAGATATTATTGAGTATGCTGTTGATAAAAGAGCTGACCTAGTCGATGCTTTAGCAACCGAGCTAGGTGTTAGCTTTGCAACTGATGAAGATATCCGTGATCAGGCCATCGAAGAAGTTGAAGAGAAGTTTGGCCTAGAAGAAGTTTCAGACGATATTACAGAAACGGAAATGTTTAACCATGCAAGAAAAGAAATCATTAAGTCATTCCAAGGCGAAAATCTTGGTGGCTTATATATGGTTGAGTCCCTTCATAATGTAGCGATAAGAGTAAAAGACTTTCTACTAAATTGTGATCTTGTTGATGACGTTTATAGTTCTGATGAGGATCTAATCGAGTTTTTAGTAAGAGAGATGAAGAAATTCAATCCAAGGGCAGAGCGTGCTGCTGCTGAGGCAAACTCTAATACATTCTAGTAAAATCAGGCTATTAGATTATAAATCATTCTAAGCCTAGCAAAACACTAAAGTAATTCCCAATTTGTACCGAAAGGCAATTGAGGCGGAAGATTTTCCTCCTCAAAGACTTTTATTTAATGAGTTATAATATTGAAAGGAAAAACTCTAAAATAGGTGCAAATTATGTTTAAGGGAATTCGTCAAAACAAGCAACCTCTAACTACGCTATTAGTGCTAGTAACATTTTTACTCAGCTCTGTGGTAGCGGAAGCTAAACCTCCAAAATTTAAACGAGGTAAAACTTCTAGTTCTTCTAGTAAGAGATCAAGCTCAAATTTATCCAGTAAAACTGATCGCGATCTCAGGGCCTGTAGGGCAATGGGAGGAAAGATCGAGCAGGTTAATAGACGTGAAGATGTCTTACAAGATGATGATGAGAAAAAAGTCTATAAAGAATGTGTTACCCTAACATGTACCACTTCAAATAACCTGGGAACAGTAGAATTCGGTAGTGAAGGAGCAGTGTCTGCAGAAAGAATTGAAGATGATGATGCAGAAGGGGTTTATGTTTACCGATCAGAAGTTTGTAGTGATGCCATTACAGTAGATAGAGGATCAGTAGTTGATGATGTCTCTGGTGGTGGCCAGCTAGGTGTAACTGTCAGATACAACGGAAGTACATATACCTGTCGTGGAATTTTTGATGCCATTGACTGTCTACTTGATCATGGTGTGGACATAGATATCGACGGATTAATTACCGAAAGTGGTGGTATTAATGATGATGGATATAGAATTGTAAGAATTAGAACCGGTGGTGGTGGAGATGGATCAGGTTCTGCTGATGGAAGTATTGGTGCAGATATTGATCTAGATACCGATGGAACTGGTGGAAGTGGATTTTATACTTATAGATATAATGGCCGTGATTTTAGATGTATGGTTGGCCAAGATATTAATACATGTTTAAGAGGATACGGTGTTAGCGTTGATGGATCAGTAGATCTTGAAAACTGTGTTCACTGTGGTTATAGAAGATCGTATAGAGGGGGAGGCTCTGGTGGCTGGGCCGGTGTAATATCTGCAACAGCTGAACTAGCAGGAGCGATTCTTCCTCCAGTTATGCATTACAAAGGACAAAAGGCATGGGCAAGTGCTTATAAAGGTTCAAATCGTGCCTGGGCCAATGCTGCGGCAACTGGTTTCCAACAATGTCAGATGATGCAAACAAATTATGTGGATCTTACATATCAACATATTCAATCTAATGAATTACCCGATAGAGATGTCATGCCTCCTGAGTGTAACGGCTATGCTTTAAACGGCTTTGCCGGCATGCAAGGATTTGGCAGTCTTGGAGTGGGTGGTTTTGGAAATCCATTCCAAGCTAATGGTTATTCTCCAGGATTTTTAGGAGCTATGTGGGGGCCTGGCGGAAATTATATGACAGGTCTTAATGTTACTGGGATGGGAGTTAATCCTTATATGGGACTCGGTATGAATCCGTACGGTAATGCGGGAATTTCTGGAAATTTAAATCTCAACTCTCTACTTGGTCTTCCTCCGGGAGGGGTTAATTTCGGAGTTGGAGCAACGGGTGGATTCGGGGGACCTGGAGCTTATGGGCAATTTGGATCTCCTATGATGTGTTTTACAGCACCTTGTCCAGGTGGAGCGGGAACAATGGGTCCTGGCTGGAGTACCGGGGTTAACACTGGCATGTGGAATAACGGAATGTATATGAATAATCCGTATTTCTCAGCAGTTGGTAATGGAACTGTACCTGGTAGTGGATTTTTCGGTACTGGTGGCTTTGGTATTGGTGGATACGGTACTGGTGGATACGGTCCAGGTGGATACGGTCCAGGTGGATATGGTCCAGGTGGATATGGGCAAGGAAGTGTTAATGGTGGTGACTGGTGGTCAGTTCAACAGGGGATGACACAAAATTATCAAGAAAACTTAGCAGGTTCTCAATATCAAAATATGGCCTTACAAAACCAATTTTATAATTCCTATAATGATCTGGGTTATAACACCGGTGGGGGCGCTGGATATGGATACGCTCCATACGCACCTTCAAACATGGGATTTTCGTTAGGCTTTGGCTATAATTTTGGAATGCATTAATTTAGAAGAAATTTACTGATACAGAAAGAGGAGCCATTGAGCTCCTCTTTTTTATTTGAAACTATTATTTTCCGTGAACTAATAGTTTGACCTCGTGTTGAAATAAAACTTCGATCTTATCGTCGATTAAATTTTGAACAATACCTGGACCAAATTTTTTGTGATCTATTAAATCTCCAGCATCAAATTTTTCTCTAATTGAATAAGGTTTAGACTTTCCACTTATTTTTCCCATCTCTTCCATCCATAGTTGGCCAACAGAGACAGTTTTTCTGCTAGACTTTCTCGTACTGGTGGAGCTTTTAACTTTTTTTGCTTTGTGGGACGGATCTTTATACATATGAATGGATTTGCAAGTATTACATTGAACTTTGCCGATGGTCGCTGAGTCCTTCATAGAGACTATGGTATGGCCTAAAGGGAGTTTACACTTACCACAATATGATAGAACTTCTTTACCAGCTGAGAATGATGACATAGTCTTCCTTTTAGTTAGTTTTTTGGGATATAATGGCCTTAATAGGACAAAATCTATTGGAGAGTACTTTGTCAGATAGTAAAACCAAAAATATTGTAGCGAATCAGGATGAAAAGGTAAAGAAATCATCACTGGATCAACGTATTATTGTCCTGCTGGATAAGGCCAAAACTCTACCTAAGCATGCAGGTTGTTATTTGATGCAGGGTAAAAACGGAGAGGTACTCTATGTTGGGAAAGCCAAAAATCTAAAGGCCAGAGTGACTAGTTATTTCAATAATTCTGCTAAAACTCCCAAAACTCAAATTCTAGTGGGGCATATTCATGATTTCGAATTTATCTTAACTAACTCGGAAGCAGAGTCCTATGTTTTAGAAAATAACTTAATTAAAGAGCATAAACCCAAGTACAATATTAGGCTTAAAGACGATAAATCTTATCCGTATATTCAAGTAAACTTCAATGAGTCTTTTCCTAGACTTGAGTACGTAAGAAGACCCAAACTTAAAAAAGGAGTGGAGCTCTTTGGGCCCTACCCATCTGGCTCAAATATTTCTCAAATTATGAAAGTGATCACCAAAGCCTTAAAGTTAAGAGACTGTTCACTTCATGAGTTTAATACCCGTACCGTTGCTTGCATTCTCTATCAAATGCATCAATGTAGTGCACCTTGTGTGGGAACAATTAACGAAGAGGAATACTCTCATGTACTCACACTGGCCTGTAATTTCTTTAGAAGTGAGAAGAAAGCGAAAGCAACCCTAGAATATTTAACTCAGCAAATGATGGATTACGCTGAAAATGAAAAGTTCGAGCAGGCGGCTTTATTAAGAGACTATATTGAAACCTTAGATGAGTTTTGTCAGAATTCTTACCAGCAAAATGTGGAGTTGCAACACAATAAAGACCTGGATGTCATCGGTTATTATGTTGGATCGGAGGAGCTAGATATAAGTATTTATATGGTACGAAATGGACACTTACTAGGGCATAAAAACTTTAATTTTCTAAAAGATGACTTCCTAGATAATTATGAGGTTGAAATAAAGCAAATTTTAATTCAATACTACTCACAGACGGAAATGATTCCTCCAGATGAAATCGTTACGAGCTTTAAGAAGATGGATAGTGAACTTTTTGAACAAGCACTTAAAAATATTGCTAATTATGAAAAGGTTAAGATCAGGGGGAATCCGAGAAAGTATCAACAGCTGCTACAAATGACGAATAAGCATGCCCAAGAGACTCAAAGAGTTCGAATAGAGAATCAAGATTCGGTCTATATTGGGCTTAATAAATTGAAGTCCCTTCTTAACTTGAAAGATCGACCAAAGGTTTTAGAGTGCTATGATATTGCCATTTGGCAAGGTAAGTCACCAACGGCTTCCCAGATAGTTTTTGAGGAAGGAAAAGCAGATAAAACTAGGTATCGCTACTATCACTTAAAAGAGTTACCTGAGGGGAATAATGACTTTGCCATGATGAGAGAGGTATTTGAACGAAGGCTTAAAAAAGATAATTTGCCAGACGTATTTGTTGTTGATGGAGGAATTCAGCAGGTTAATACTGTGTCCAAGGTATTGGAAGAATTTAATATCGCAATTCCTGTCGTGGGGATTGCTAAGGCCAGAGAGATTGCGAAGGCTGGTTTTAGATCACAGAATTTGAAGCATAGTGATGAGAGGTTAGTTATACCTGGAAGGTCAAATCCTTACATACTCAATAAATGTCCTAGTCTTATGAAAATTTTAGTGTATATGCGAGATGAAGCACATAGGTTTTCTCGTAAGCTACATCACAAAGCAGAAAAAGAGCGTGTGCTTACTTCGTGGGTAGACTCAATTAAAGGGTTCAATAAAAATATTAAACAAAAAATTCTACAAAAGAATACATATAGTTTGGAAGAGTTAAAGTTAAAATCTAAACATGAACTTAGAGAATTGTTTGATCTTGAAATCAAACATGCAAGCATTTTATTTGAACACTTGCATGCCGAAGAGAACTAATTTAGTACGTGGATAATTTTTCTAGAACCAGAGCCACAATCGATACAACGAGCAGTTTCTTGAACAAGTAAGTTTTTATAATCAGGAAGATGACTTAAAAGTAACTTGGAACCGCAGGACTTGCAGTTACTCATTAACTTTTTAACATTTTCAGCTGATCCCCAATACTCTTCATAACGCTCAAATTTAAATTCAACATCTTTTGACATGAACAGGGCCTCCATCAGAAGTTAGTTAATAATCTCTTCGGGGGAGAACATTTATGGCCTTAAAAAATTAGACTATTACTTTTTACTAGGAAATTAGTGACAGTTTTGTTAATTGATGTGTATGGAAAGTCTCTACAAAAACGCACTGCAGGAAATACGTCATCCATCATCGAAGATAACTTGGTTTTATCCACTAGATTGGAGTTATACTAAGAGTATTGAGGAAACGGACCGTGAACCGAAAAAAGCCGCCATTAATGAGCGAAGCTCTCAAGTCACTGAAAAAACGATGATGCTAGACAAGTTATACCAGTTTGGTCAGGAAAAGCTAGCTGAGGATGATAAAGTGCGCTTTGATGGGGGAGAAATCCTTAGAAAAGAGAATGTATCCCAGAAAACAATAAGTTTAGATGCTCCTAAAGTTGAGTTTGATCAGCTACTTTCTCAATTTCAAAACTTTGAGCTCAATTCCCAGGCGGTAGCAGTATTTAATAAAAAATTGAAGTTAAAGTCAGATTTAAAAATATTATTTGTTACTGATGATATAGAGCTGCAGGGAGAAACTGAGATTATCCCAGGGTTTGAAGATCTATCGCTTTTTTTCAAGCCAGATGTGGCCCGGCTTTTTCACAAGATGATTATGGCCATGAATCTTAGAGATGACCAGTACGCCATAAGTTCAGTACAGCTTAATGGCAAGAGTAAGCGAGCTCAATTAGTTCAAGAGATAGATAGCTTAAGTCCACAAATGATTATGACATTGGGTGCATCAGCCGCTAGTGAACTACTAAACACTAACGAAAGATTAAAAGATATTCACGGCAAGTTTTATACGATTGAATTGAATCATGACTCTGAAAGATCAATCGAGCTAGTTCCTATTTTTTCCCCAAAGTTATTGCAGACAGCTCCGAATATGAAGAAAACGGCATGGAGAGATATGCAAAAAGTCATTGAGAGTCTAAATTTGATAAAATAGAATAAAGTCTATAAAATAAAAAAAAGTATTCCAAGGATGGAAATTTGATTAGATATCAAGGACTGATTCTGTTACTCACTGTCTCTGCAAATGCCTTTGCGGAAGTTCCCTACATAAAGGTTAGATTAGCGGCTAAAATGAAAAAGGTTTTAGTGTCTGGTGTTGATATTGAGCGATCTATACTTCTAACGAATAAAAAAGAGCAGTTTAGTGGTTATAGAAAAACCATATTCAACTGTGAAGACAAGTCTAATTATGTAAGAAGAAATAAGCCAATGAAATTGGCGGTGCTATCTTCCAAAACAGGATTGTTAAACTGGGGAAAGCATCGTTATAAAGGAAAGTTTTATCTACAGACTTCAGAAAGTTACAATGGTTGTGATTTAATTAATGAACTCTCTTTAGAGGACTACCTTTCGACTTTGCTACCAAAGGAGATGAGCTCTAGCTGGCCGATAGAAGCACTTAAGGCACAGGCGGTAGCAGCACGTTCATATGCCTATTACAAGATGAGAACAAAGCAAGTATCTAGGGCCAAGGGATTCAAAACAAATTATGACCTAGAAAGTTCTGAAAGACATCAAGTTAATGGTAGTTATTTTGATGCCACCGGAAAAACAATACTGGCAACTAAGAAAACAGAGGGGGAAATACTGACTCTTCTTAATGGTAATCTTATTCCAGTTTTCTATCATTCTAAATGTGGTGGAAAGACTTTGCGTCCGGATCAGGTTTGGAGTGAGGTTTTAAAAGGCTATGCTTCGGTGGAGTGTCCCTACTGTCATAAGCATGGAAAAAAGAATTGGAGACGAAAGATAT
The DNA here is from genome assembly GCA_041631355.1 of Bacteriovoracaceae bacterium. Classification (GTDB taxonomy): domain Bacteria; phylum Bdellovibrionota; class Bacteriovoracia; order Bacteriovoracales; family Bacteriovoracaceae. Next base: position 11,449 of record JBFKKF010000017.1, read on the forward strand.
CTAAAACATCTCTAGTGGAAAGTCTATTGAGTGGACGTGCCACCACTGCTAAGGGGCGTTCTGACATAAAATTTATAGATGGCTCTCGATATCAACCAAGTGTTAGGTATTATAAAGGAAAAAAGTTAAACCTAATAAAAAAATCAAGATTAAGATCTACTTTCGGTAGAAAAACATTACCCTCAAATTATTTTGATATTCAAGACAAGAAAGATTATATTGAAATAGAAGGAGCTGGCTATGGCCATGGAGTTGGTATGTGCCAATTTGGTGCCAAGGAAATGGCACTAAGAGGTTTTACATATAAAGAAATCTTGGCTCATTATTTTCCGGAATTAAAATTACGTAAAATTTATTAATGAAACAAAAAATTTTAATATTACTTTTACTCCTATTTGCCCATACAAGCTATGGTTTTGTGGTCTTAATTGACCCAGGACATGGAGGTTCAGAACTGGGCGCAAAAACAATTGTCAGGAAGAAGAATAGTAAAGGGAAGTATTATCGTAGAGAGGTGCTGGAAAAAGACCTTTCCCTTAAATTAGCTAAAAGAGTAAAGAAGTATCTCGATCCAAAGTTTACCACATATCTAACTAGAAGTTTTGATCGAGTTGTCTCCTTAGAAGAACGAGCAGAGATGGCAGAAACAGTTAAAGCCGATTTATTTATTTCAATCCACTTTAATTCCTCAACTGAAAAACAATCTCATGGTTTTGAAACCTACTATTTAGACAATCATGACGATGTGGCGATAAAAAAAGTTGAAAATATTGAAAATAAAAATTTAAAAGGTGAGGATAAAGTGATTAATCAGATCCTCATTGATTTGGTTATTCAAAAAACAGTTTCCTCTTCAAAAAAACTTGCTCATGCTGTTCATAATAACGTGGATCAACAAGTGGCTCGAGCTTATAAATTGAAAAATCGAGGAGTAAAGCCCGGTTTATTTTATGTTCTGGCGCTTTCTAAACGACCAGGTATTTTAGTGGAAGCAGGCTTTATTTCTAATCCGCAAGAAGCAGCTAAGATTAATTCAAATCGTTATTTGGATAAGTATGCTAAAGGGATTGCCCAAGGGGTGATTAAGTATTATGAATCCTCACCTAAAAGAGAGCTTCCCATTTTTTAGGCAAAAAAAAGCGCAAGAGGAGTTAATTCTTGCGCAATTGAGAGAGGGAGAGAGTACTTAAGACATAATGTCTAAGATAGACTCAATATAGCACGTAGCGCAAAAACAGCAATTATTTATGCGTCACGTTGTAAAAAATACATAAAGTTGACATGAAATTAACCAATTTATGTTGAGGATATCCGATAATAACAAGGGTAGGGGATATATTGCCTTGGTTTTGTAAACAATGGATTTAATCTAAAATATTGTACTAAATGATGAATAACACACTAAAAAAATTTAAGCTTAATCAATTATTTAAGGATGAAGACACTCGTTTTATGATCTCTTGTGGAGCTAAATTTAG
>JBFKKF010000018.1:0-12697 GCA_041631355.1 Bacteriovoracaceae bacterium
GAGTCCTTTTACTTTACCTTGCCAGTGATTTTAGAGAGCTAATTAGTGACTTTCACTTTTATATTGGCTTATTACTAATTGTGATTTTTCATGTACATTTAATAAATCATCAATTAAAACTTCGAAAGAAACAGAGAGTAAAATTATGACTGATGAATTAAGACAAAAACTGAGTTCTGAAATTGAGGAGGCTGACTGGAATGCATTGAAGGTTCATCATGAAAAACAAGCTGTCATTGTAGTTTCAGATAAGCTAGACTTAGTTTCAGTGGGGATTGCAGTTGCCAATGACGATACTAATCTTGTGAAGATATGGCTTGATAATGGAGATATCTACCGTCCAACAAAAGAACAAGTAGATTCATTTGAATCAGATGAATACAAGAAGATGTGTAAGTTTATTATAGTTCAACCTTTCGTTTTGATTCAACTACTGTCGTAATTATGGGCAAGTCCAAGTCATTTGAATCGTCTCTAACTTTCCAGTATCAATATTAAATAATTTTTGGCAATAAGACTTTTTAAAGTAAGCCTGGTCGTACTCAATTTCACTATTACATTTTACTGATTTAATATTTTCCCCTAATGCTTTTTGTACAATAGAGTAAGGATGATCAACTACAGAGTAGGCACCACTAGTTCTTACTGCGATCTGGTAATAGTAATCATCATAGTCTTTTATAAATACTAAGGAATTATTTTTTATAAAAATGGGATGGTCTCCGTAGGGAATATTGAATGTTAAGTTCTTCTTTTTTCGGTAAAGTATAACTTTATTAAAACGATTAGCTTTACTGTTATCAATTTTTTTCAAAAAGCTCATGCCTTTATAGATGGTGTTGTGTTTGTTTTTTGGATTATGATGAGTGCACCTTGAATTCCACATGGCCATATTGCTTTCTTGGTAGTGGTCATGGGTTGTAAGAAATTGAAAAGGAAGCCCATATCGCTTTTGAAAAGTTCGAATTTTTTTTAATTGATTTTTAGTATTTGTTGATTTCAGTAATTTTTCCCATTTGAGAATTTTAGTCCCCATCGCTTTAGAACAAATAGAGTTGATTGGACATCCATAGTGGGTGTGTTCTAGTGTTCTCATTCTAATTGAAGAATCTGAAAAATCTTGAGAACACACGACACTACTACTTAAAAGAAGCATTATTGAAATTGGTATTTTCATATGTAAATTTTATCAAAACTTTAATGAATATCACGGTAAATTCTAAAACTTGGTGATACACACCATATGGTATGGCCGACTGCAATTGTTACCCATTAAGCTACTATATTTTGTGTTAAAAAAATCTACACAATAAAATTGACATGCATAAATGCAATTTCAAAAGGTTAGTTGGCCCTTTTGACGTTAACTCATGTAGGAGTACTATATCTTGTGCCAGTCATAAGTTTGACGGTCCATTTGGGCAATATATTGTGTTGACAGCAATGCGGGAGTGATTTTTAATTAAAGTATAAGGTAACGAAATATAGAGGAGAAAATGTGAAATTTAATCGGTTGTTTACTAGGAAGGGTCAATCACCTTATAAAGGAATGGAATTTGAAACAAGAACCAGTGAAATCAAAAAAACAGACGGTTCTTCAAACTCGGCAATGCAGGTTAGTGTACCAAAGTCTTGGTCACAAGTTGCAACTGATATTATTGCCCAGAAATATTTTAGAAAATCGGGTGTTCCTCAAAAAGACTTAGAAGGTAATCTTATTAAAGATAGTGAAGGTAACCCTGTCCTGGGTCCTGAGACTGATGCTCGCCAAGTATTTGATAGATTGGCAGATTGCTGGAAAGGGTGGGGAGAAAAATATAATTATTTTGATTCCAAAGAGGATGCCAATGCATTTGCTGCTGAGTTAAAGTTTATGCTTGCTAACCAGATGGCAGCACCTAACTCACCACAGTGGTTTAATACTGGCCTGTATTCAGCTTATGGTATTACTGGAAAACCTCAAGGGCATAAATTTGTAGACCCAAAAACTGGAAAAGTGAAAAGTTCTACGTCAGCCTATGAAAGACCGCAACCTCATGCTTGTTTTATTCAATCTATAAATGATGATCTTGTTAATGATGGTGGGATCATGGATTTATGGTCAAGAGAGGCGAGATTATTTAAGTATGGTTCAGGTACGGGGACGAATTTTTCCAATATTAGAGCAGAAGGAGAGCGACTATCAGGTGGAGGGCAATCATCAGGTTTAATGTCGTTTTTAAAAATCGGTGATCGAGCTGCTGGTGCCATAAAATCTGGGGGAACAACGAGAAGAGCTGCTAAAATGGTCTGTATAAACTTAGATCACCCAGATGTTGTTGACTTTATACAGTGGAAAGTTAAAGAAGAAAGAAAGGTTGCAAGTTTAGTCACAGGTTCAAAAATATGTAAAAGACATTTAGAAAATATTTTTGCGGCGATAAATCACTCCTCGGTGGATGGGGATGATAGATTTTCAGGAAAAACCAATAAGGCCCTGGGAAGTGCCATTAGAGCTGCTAATCAAGATACTATTCCAATGAATTATATTTCTAGATGTATTGATCTTGCTAAGCAGGGCTTTACTAAAATTGAGTTCGAAGTTTATGATACGGACTGGAACTCTGAAGCCTACGCCACAGTAAGTGGCCAAAATTCAAATAACTCTATTCGTATTCCTAATAAGTTTTTTGAAGCCCTAGATAATGATGATGAATGGGAGTTAATTTCTAGAACTACAGGAGATACTGTAAGGACAATCAAAGCAAAAGAGCTTTGGGATATCATTGCTGAAGCTGCTTGGGAGTGTGCTGATCCTGGTCTACAGTTTGATGATACTATCAATGAGTGGCATACATGCCCTGAGGATGGCAGAATTAATGCTTCAAATCCATGTTCAGAGTATATGTTTTTAGATGATACTGCTTGTAATCTTGCCTCATTAAATCTTGTTAAATTTCTTGACCCAGTCACAGGAATGTTTGATGTTCAGTCATATATCCATGCTTGTGAGATTTGGACAGTCGTTCTTGAAATTTCAGTTTTAATGGCCCAGTTTCCTTCAGTTGAAATTGCTAGAAGATCATACCTCTATAGAACTCTAGGATTAGGTTTTGCAAATATTGGAGCTCTTTTAATGAGGTTAGGACTTCCTTACGATTCTGAGGAGGGAAGAAATATTGCAGCTGCGTTAACGGCCATTATGGGGGGAACCACTTATAAAGTTTCAGCTCTACTGGCAAAAGAGCACGGACCATTTGAAAGGTACGAAGCTAACAAAGAGCATATGTTGAAAGTTATTAGAAACCACAGAAGAGCCGCTTATGCTAAAGATGATTTCGAAGGGCTTACGGTTAAGCCGGTACCACTTGACGGGAAGAAAGCTCCAAAATTCTTAACGGATGCTGCAAAAAAAGCTTGGGATGACGCTCTTAAATTGGGTGAGCAGTATGGCTATCGTAACGCTCAAACGACAGTAATTGCCCCAACAGGGACTATCGGCCTTGTTATGGATTGTGATACAACTGGAATCGAACCTGATTTTGCCCTGGTAAAATTTAAAAAACTTGCTGGTGGTGGATATTTTAAAATCATTAACCAGTCAGTTCCTAGTGCTCTTCAAAGTCTTGGCTATAAAGATAGCGAGATCTCAGAGATTGAAAAATATGCAGTAGGACATGGCACTTTAGTTGGTTGTCCAAGTATTGATCATGAAAGACTAAGAAATTTAGGTTTTAGCGACGAAAAAATTACTAAAATCGAATCTTCGCTTGAATCTGCCTTTGATATTAATTTTGCTTTTAATCGCTATGGATTAGGAGATGATTTTATTATCAATAATTTGAAGATTTCTGAAGCTAAGCTGAACTCCGAGGATTTTAACCTTTTAAAAGAGTTAGGATTTAGTGATAAAGAAGTTCAGATTGCTAATGATTATGTTTGTGGAACGATGACCATTGAAGGGGCTCCACATATTAAGGATAAGCACTTGCCAGTTTTTGATTGTGCTAATAAATGTGGAAGATATGGAAAAAGGCTTATTTCTTGGGAAGGACATATTAAGATGATGGCAGCTTGTCAGCCTTATCTTTCAGGTGCTATCTCTAAGACGATTAATATGGCCAACGATGCTACGATTTCTGATATCGAAAAAGCTTATAGATTATCTTGGTCATTAATGACTAAGGCCAATGCCATCTATAGAGACGGATCTAAATTGTCTCAGCCATTAAATGCACAAAGCTTTGAAGATCTAGGATTACTCGAAGACTACGATGAGGTGAGTACCACCGAAAAAGTGACTCAAGTGGCAGAAAAAATTGTAGAAAAAATTATTTATAAAGAGATTTCCCAGAAAAAACATCTTCCAAACAGGAGAGTGGGCTATACGCAAAAAGCAACAGTTGGTGGGCATAAAGTCTATTTAAGAACTGGTCAATATGATGATGGTGCCTTAGGAGAAATCTTTATCGATATGCATAAAGAAGGAGCAGCTTATAGATCTCTAATGAATTGCTTCTCTATTGCTATTTCGATGGGGCTACAATATGGAGTTCCCTTGGAGGAATTTGTAGATGCTTTTACATTTACTAAATTTGAGCCTAACGGGATGGTTATGGGACACGACAATTTAAAGATGGCGACTTCCGTAATTGATTATGTTTTCAGAGACCTTGCTTGTCGTTACTTAGGTAGACATGATCTTGTTCATGTTAAGCCAACTGATCTTGAAGGAGATAAGATTACTGGAGAGACAGTAACAGAAGAGCCGCTACTTGATATGATAGAATCTACAGAAAAAGTAACTCATGCGGACGGAACTATTACAGAGCAAAAAGTATATACGAGAGAAAGAGATGCACAAATGGTATCCCAAGCTCGAAAGATGACTGAAGCCCGTATGAAGGGTTACGAAGGAGAAGCTTGTCCTAATTGTCAGTCGTTTACTTTACTTAGAAATGGAAGTTGTATGAAGTGCGACACCTGTGGAGAAACTACTGGGTGTAGCTAAAATATTCTCTTTGGCCTGCTATCCTGCCTGACACACACACACAAGTTGACGGTAATGATTATCAGGTTATCCTGCATAACTATATAAACGCATCCGAATGGGTGCGTTTTTTAATAAACCAAAATCACAAACCGAATTTTTTAGCTATTTTATTTAATTGCATAAGAGTATTATACTTTTCAAGCTGACTAAGCTTAGATGATTTTATTGATCTTGTAATGGAACTCATTAGATCATATTTAATATCACTTGAATTACTCAGTTCCTGTAATGAGTGATAAATAATTTTTTCTCCTAAATTGCGAGGAATAATATTGCTAACATGAGTGAGAAGCTGAAAAGTATAATTGTTTTGGGCCATCATTCTCGTTTCAAGTTTTGGGTGATAGTGACTAATTTTTGATCCATTTCTGGCAACGACACCTTTATCTCTCTTACCGGCTTTGTGTCCAACCCTAAAGCCTTTAGATATTTTTGCTGCATAATAATTGGCCAGGCCTTCAATTAATGCAGTTGATTGGCGTGGGAATAGATAACTGCCCAAGGCAGCATGAACAAACTCATGATAAATTATCTCGGGAATCAAAGCCGAATCAAGGTAGACACTACTTTTCACACTTCCCTGGAACATATTCAGAATTTCAGGGATAACATAGTGGATACCCAAGATAAGTGCAAGTTCATCCAGTCCTGTCCCAATTCTATTGTCAATAATTGCTCCTCCTGCAGAGGTAATTAAAGCTTCCTCTCTAATTGTTTGATCTGAAAGAGGAGCACCAATCATATATAAAGGGAAATCAATTTTTTTCTTTTTTGCTGGTCGAAACCATATTTCATAATTCCATGGAGGGTAGCGATCTATTCTATGCTCATCACTAGGAGGAATGGTTAAGGCATTATTAAATTGCTTTGGTAAATGTTCTCCAGCGAAATGAGCAATATCCAAAAATGACCTTGTCATATCAATTCTAATGGTGAGCTTTTCAATGTGAGAGATACTCTCTTGACCAAATGTATTGGAAAAATAATTCTTTGCGATCTGTAAATGGTATAAAGTCGTCGCCGCTTTTTGAAGATACTCAGGCTTACTAAAGGGAATAGGGACCTCTGAAGTGCCTAGAACTATTTTAAATTCATTTGTTTCAAATGAACTCTTTCCCTTTAGTTCCATAATACAAGTTTTATACACTTGAATTTTCGAGTTAGGGGTAACTCTTCTATGCACTGGAAATGTGGGACATTCACTAGCAATACTGTTTATCAGGTAAAAGAGATTAAAAAAGACTATCGGGAGAATATGTTTCATATCTTCTTTTGTCCTGAGCAATTGATTCGACTAATGTGATCGCCATAACGATAAACACACCATAGTTTGTTGTAGAGAGAATACCTAGTTTTCCCAATGATTTAAAAGTAGTAGAATGTCTGGCAAAAAATCCTTTTTGTACAATTTTAAGAGACTCGAGGCCTAGAATTTCAGAAACGATTTGATGGTCAACTATTCCAAATTCTAGGGCAGCGCTAATCAAATCGATTAATTGTACATCAGTGTTTTCAGCAAATAGTGGATTCTTAGATAGTCGAACATAATCTCGATGTAATAACTTTACTCCTAGTCGGTAGATTTCCTGAGGAGTGAGAACCTCGGTTCTATCCCAAATATCATCTCCATCATAATCAAGTTGAACTCTTCCCTGTAAGGCAAACATTGCATCTAGTGATTTTTTAATTATTTGGGCCATGCCCTTTATTTGTAGAGGAGTATAGAGAGTGTAAAGCCTAGTTCTTGCGGAAAGTTTTTTCAATGCGATAATTCTCTTTCTGTTTTTCCTTATATTTAAAGGGGCAAAACTCGATGGGGAGTTTTGGTGAACGCTCATTCGTTGAACTGTTTTTAGGTTTTGGTAATATTGATAGAGACTGTAAGTGTCTTTTGCTGGCTCTCGTTTAGAACTTTGAATGATCGCAGCTGTTATTAATTCATACTGGACAGAGTCAATATCTCCAGTAAATTGAGCAAGATTTAGGATATCTAAGACCTGATCCTTTTTGAGATACTTTAGGGCAATGCTATTAGCAGAATGAGTATAGATTCTTTTTAAAGATGATAGGACTTCCTGGTCAGATAGTTTGTGATCAATTAGTTCTTTTTCAAGTTCTTTAAAGACAGATTTAAAAAGACTACATTTATAATGACGACAGCTTAACCCTTTAGGAACTAGGTATAGTTTTTTAAAGTATAAATCACCATTAGCACCAAAGAATGAGAAATTATCATTCGCATAACTAGCTGAAATTACAAGAGACGATACTATTACCAAGAGTAAATTCTTCATTAGAATGATATAGCATAACTTACGCTGCATAGCAGCAACAAAGGGGGCTGTTTGAAATTCTTACACCTTTTTAAATAATACTTATTTCGATGTAAAGAGTTCATAGTCTTACTTAGTAGTTAGCATTTTACGGCCAATATGGTTTAGTCCTCTCTACATTAAATTCGTTAGGAGGGATTAATGAAAACTACAATTGTTTCAATTTTATTATCAATGTTTCTAGTAAGTGCTCAAGCGGCAGAAGTTACTTCAATTAACTCAATTATTTCTCAGTATAAAGAAGATGTATTAGTAAATAACATGAGTGAAACTAAAGCCTTTGTTAACCTTGTGAATTCTATAAAGGAGCAAGGAATTACAACTGCTGAACTATTAGAGTATGTAAAAAATAATTCAAGTGAAGATGAATATGAAAATTTTAGCATGGCAATGGACTTTGGTACTGAAAGCATTGTGGGACTTGAAGACTTAAACACTTCTGACCTTGAGTTGATCGTTTCTCAGACACTTTCTTTTACAAGTGCTACGGGAGCATCTTTTCAATCTTGTGAAGGGAACACTTTTGTTGGAGTTGCGCTAGTTTTAGGTGGTGTAATCATGGCGATTAGAGCGATAGATACTTATGCAGAATATGAGGATAGTGGTTCTTTATTGAGAAGAAGAGATGGAGAACTATTGGATGAAGCACAAAGATATACAGTTCTAAGTGTTGTTGGTATTGCTGCTGGAGCTGCGATCGGTGGTTCATGTAACTAATATAATGACATAGATTATTTCTTTGCCACCTATATATGACCTGGTTATTAACCAGGTCTTTTTTTTATTTAAAATACTCTTTATTGAAGCTTGATCGTTCTGCTCGGGCGCCCTTACAATTCCTATCATTTCTTAAATTACTAGTCAGGTAGTTCTAAGATTGGCTAGAATTTATTGTGGACTCATAATATGCAAATTGAAATTGCAAGCAAACAATATGGAGGTTGGTAATGAGTTTGGTAGAACAATTCCAAGCCGGTGGCTTTTTCATGTACTTTATTCTTTTATTTGGACTTTTAACGATAGGTTTTATCGTGGAAAGGACTTTCGCGCTTTATAAGAACTATAAAGATGTTCCTCAAGAATTCAGAAGAAATGTTCTGGCCTTTATTGCGGCGGGAGACTTTAAAGGGGCCCGTGAATATATCCAGACAACAGCAGGAACAACTGCGGTTGGTAAAGTTGCTCTTACGGGAGTGAAGATGAGAATGAGTGGAGCTGGTGATGAAGCCTTGCAAGCAAGAATGGATGAGCAATTATCAAGGGAAATATCTTACTATGATAAAAGAACTGGCTTTTTGGCCATGTTTGGTAATGTTGCCACTCTATTTGGACTACTAGGTACAGTTACAGGGTTAATTAGCTCGTTTGCTGGTGTTGCCAGTGCTTCCCCTGTAGAAAGAGCAAATTTATTATCTCAGGGTATTTCAGAAGCTTTGAATTCAACAGCATTTGGGTTAATTGCTGCGATTCCAGCGCTTGTTGCATTTGCAATTTTTCAAAATAGAACAGAGCAAATTGTTGGTAAGATAACCGAGGCATCAAGTGAGTTGTATCATGACTTCTTATTTTACACTGGTAATGATGTAGTAGAAGAGGAAGTTGAGATTTTACCAGAAGCAAATAAAGTAGCCGAGGTAAGTACTAGCCGCAATTAATAAACGATTTATTTCAGGATGAAATATGAGAAAAAAAATAGGTTTAGGTCAAAAGAAAGAGCTTAATGCTGATTTAAATTTAACTCCTTTTATCGATCTACTCTCAACATGTGTATGTTTCTTGTTAATTACAGCAGTTTGGATTGAAATTGGTACTGTTGAGATTAAGCAAAGTCATGGGACAGAGGCTAAGGCTTCAAAAGAGGTAACCTATGACCTTGATTTAGTCTATACCAATCCAACTAAAATTAATTTGAACCTCAAGAGAAGTGGACGCAGAGTAAGAACATTTAAAGTTTCCGCAAACTCTGAGGCAGACTTTCAAAAAAACTTGAACGTGATTATTCGAGACAAAGTCATGAAGTTCAGAAATAAGGTTGTCAAAATTGCTACGGCAACGGTGATGCCTAGAACTAATGTTAACTATGGCCAACTCGTTCAAACTCTAGACACTCTTCGTCGAAATGAAATCGTCAATATCGGGGTGATGTCAGGAAAATAATTTAAAGGTTTTATTATGAGATTAAATAATAGTTTGGTAGCAGCAGATGCGTTTGAAAAACACTTGATTAATAGAAAAAGAAAAAAGTCATGGGGTAAAAAAGCTGCAGTTTATGCACTAATGCTTACTTCTATGGTTGATATGTTTTCTATGTTAGTTGTTTTTTTACTTCAAACATTTTCTAGTTCACCTGAAATCTTGATCAATAAGGGTGTAACTTTACCGAACTCAATTACTGCATCTGAAGTGAAAGAGGCACCAGTTTTGGCCATTGCTAAGGATGGTAACCTTTACTTAGATCAAAAATTAGTGGGTAAAACCTCATTGATAGTAAAAAACCCTAAGAATTTAATGAAAGAATTAAATGAGATTAAAAATACCTGGGCGCAGCGACACTCAGGTGTACCATTTCCAGGAGAGGTTAATCTTCAGGCGGATAAGGAAGTACCAAGTACTACAGTCTCTAATGTAATGGGAATTCTTACAACAGGGCAATTTCACTCTATTGAATTGGCCGTTATAGGACTGAGGTAATGAAAAAAAGACTAACAGTACTTTCAATATTTCTTGCGCTAAGTACTCCTGTCGTCTTTGCTGATCAATACTTGATTCAAGAAATGGAGTCATTAGAAGACAGTCTGGATAAAAATGACCCAGATCGTACTGAGTTAAGTCTTAGACTAGCTGATCTTTATTTTGATATCTCTATTCAAGAGAGCGAGCGTAGCGATATTATGGCCGACAGAAATAAAGCTTATGAACTCTATTCTGCAGTACTCGCTGGTAAAGACGGCCTTATTGTTCCTGACAAGAAGAAGTCACTCTTAATTAAATATCAAATGGGACGAGTCTTAAATAAACTAGGTCGTTTTGATGAAGCCTATACATTTTATAAAGAAGTTCATGAATCGCCATTAGTATCCAAAAAGCTTAAACGTGAATCAGCCTTTGCGCTCGCTGAATACTTCGAAGAAAAAGTTAATTTCAATAAAGCTAATCATTACTACCTTTCGGCCATATCACTATGTGAAACCAAAGAGAGTTGTAATTTTTCTCATTATAAACGAGCTTGGCTTCTTTACAAAGAAATTAAAATTGAAGATGCCATCTCTGAGTTGAAGTTATCACTATGGGATAGTAAGGGGCAGGTTAGAGATAAAATTGTTAATGATCTATTACTTTTTTTCTCGGCAAATACAACTAATGGTGAAGCAGAGCTCGCTTTTATTAGAGAATTAGAAAATAAAACTGGTAAGACTGATCTTGTGCGCAAGCTAGTTGAGTCATTTTACTCTGCTGGTAATAGAATCGCTGGAAGTTTTGTATTGGAAGAGCTTAACAGAGCTAAGCCCGATCCATTCTATGAAATGAGACTACTTGAAGAATTCTATGGTTTTCGTGATTGGGATCGAGTGGATAAATATCTAAACTCTATAAGTTTAAGACGTGCAACTGAACTTCCTAAAGACAAAGAAGAAGCAGCTGAGTTTAAGGCCATGTTAAAAAGGATGATCGTTCAATTTGACTCAGAAGCTTCTCAAGATAGGAGGTTTGCTTCCTATCTACTAAAGAGTATTGACCAGTTTCTCGTATTTTATCCTAACGATGATATGAGAAAGAAAATGCAACAAGGATGGCTTAAATACCAAGTAGATAAAGATAAAAAAATTGATCGTTTGGCCATCTGGATTAAACAGGCTAAACATTTTGCTGAAACCAGTGAGCAAATACGCAAATTAAGACAGTCCAGACTTGCATTAGCTCAGCAACAGAAAAATTCGAAAGTCATTTTAGAAGAATCCTTGGCCATTGCTGAGATCTTAAAGGGAACAAAAGAGTCCAGAGAGTTTAGCTATATAGCTGCCCATGAATACTATAAAAACAAACAATATGATCATGCTCTGAAGTTATTTATTCCATTGGCCAATATTTCTGATTTAATTTCTGTTGATAAATGGGCCATTCTAGCTCAAAACTTAACCTTAGATATCTATAATATTAAAAATGATTATAAGTCTTTGTCTGCTCAAGCTGCACTGTGGTTAAAGCTAGACCCAAGTAATATTTCTAAAGAAACTGCTAACGAACTGGCCGCAATGAAGCTACTTAAAAAGCAGTCAGATTTTGAAAATATTGTGGCCATGGGCGAGACCAGTGAAGCTTTAGAGAAATTTTATTATAATTGTTTTCATAATATTTATATCGAAAAATCTTGTCAAAATGCCAAAGTTCTTGCCGTAAAGTTGTCAGATCAATCCAAGTTAGTTTCTATTTTAGAATCTTCTCCTGTTAAAAAACTTAGAGATGAAAAAGCTTTAATGGCCGAATACGAGTTGATGGGGCGATTTAAAGATGCGGCTAAATTACAAGAAAAGTATTATTTAAATAGAAATGCAGAAATACCAGTATTCTTAAAGATTGCGCTTTTGTTTGAGTTAGACCAGGATTTTCAAAATAGAGATAGGATTTTGAGAAAATTAATTTCTAAGATTCGTAGGTACAAAAGTATCGATCCTAAATATGAAGCTGCTATTTATCTTACTCTTGATGAAGCAAACTTATTGAATGAAAGAACTCTTTTACTGCCTTGGAAGTTAGATAGAAAATTAACGTTGGCACGACGGCTAAGTCAGACTGGTTCAAACTCAAAAATTGATAATTTATTAATGTCTCAAGAGTCATATCAAGGACCTAGGTGGTCGCAAATTGTTTTAGATAGAATTCAGAAACAATTTAAGCATGTTGGGAAAATTAAATTTTACGGACGACGCTCCGAACGTAGATTTAAAAAAAGAGTTGCAAGTCTTGAAAGACTAGTTCGTTTTTCTGATCCTTATCTAAAGTCTGCAGACTCGAGAACGAGAGTCTATATTCTTGAGATGCTTAAACAAGCCTACATGGATCTGAGTGTTGAGATTCTTTCAACGCCATTACCAGATGGATTGACTGAAGAAGTCATGATGAAGGTACAGACTCAGCTGGCCACAATGGCAGCTCCTTATAATGAAGTCTCAATAAAGTATGAAAAGCTTCAGACCGCTGAATTGAGTACTATGTCAGTAAATGAGCATGAACAGGTAAAGGCAAATTTAGCTTTAAGTGATAGAAACTATAGTGACTTTATTGAGCTAGAACATGAAGAATCGATCAATATCAGTAATTTTGACTTCACTGA